>JASHQX010000175.1 GCA_030038895.1 Thermoplasmata archaeon | reverse complement strand
CGTCGTCTTGCCGGCGCCGTTCGGGCCCAGCAGGCCGAAGATGGATCCGGCCGGGACCGTCATATCGACGTGGTCGACGGCGACCAGCTTGTCGTAGTGCTTGGTCAGACCCTGGGCCGAGATTGCCCATCCGTTCCCGTTCATGATTTTCCCCCGCGTCCACGGCGTGTCGGAATCGAGACCACGAGCGCTTCGCGTCGACGGAGCGTGTCGATGCGGGCGGAAAGCTCAGAGAGGACATCGGCCCGGAGCGAGCGCATGCCCGGGCGAGCGGCCCCCGCGACCGCCAGGGACGCGAGGGCCGTGTCGATCGCGTCCAGCGCCCGCCGAAGGCGTAGTAGCAGGAACGTGCCCACATCCTCCACTCCCGCCACTTCGGCCCAGAGGACCGAGAGGTCGGGGGCCGGACGAGTCCACGACGCGGTCTGGGCCCGAATTCGAGCGAGGACCTCGCGTCCCTTCGGCGTGATTGAGTAGACTCGGCGCCGTCCAACGACCCGGGAACGCGCGAGCCCCCGAACAGTGAGTCGGTTCAATGCGGGGTAAACGGCGCCCGGGCCGGGTCTCCAAGCGCCTTCTGTCCTCTGCCCGACCCGCTCGGAAATGAGGTACCCGTAGATCGGTCCCATTCGATCCATCAACGCGAGCGCGTAGATTCCGAGGATCCGTCCCGGCATCGGACCGGGTTCAGACGGATTCGCCATTGTAGCGAAGCATGTATCGATTTCGATATAAGGTTTCGGTCGAGCCGGCCCGACGAACTTCGAACGGGCCCCCTGCGCGATGGGAGGAGGGGGCAAACCCCTCGTGAGGAGCATCCCGGTCAATTGGAGGGGGCGAGGCTACTGCGCGCGGACCGATGGACGACTCACGGATGTCCCGGGTCGGTACCCACCGGTCCGCTGAAGCTCGGGAACGATCACGTAGGCCCGCCGTCCGTACTCCTGGAACCCGATCTTGCGTGCGAGTCGCTGGGAGGGCTCGTTCTCCTCCCCCGTGCTCCAAACGGGCTGAAGGCACCGCGATTGCACCTCCCGCGCGGCAAGCGCTGCGGCGACTGTTCCCAGTCCGCGGCCCCTCCACCCGGCGAGGAGGTAGGCTCCGAGATTCGCGAAGGTCTCGGACGATGCGGTCATCGAGACCGTGCCGACCAGCTCGCGATCGGCGATGACGCCCACGACGATGCCACCGGAGAGAGCCGCCAGCGTCGAATCGTAGCCGGGGGGGTGAAGGGCCGAAGGTGCCCGCTCCACCATCTCGAGGTCATCTTCGCTCAGACGTCGGACGTGAGGATGGCCGAACGTCGGCGCGGGTCGCTCGAGAACGAAGTAGATGTCATCCATCACCCGTGCGGAAGTGGCCAGCTCACCTTCCACGAGTTCCTGAATCGCGGGAGCCAGCTCCCGGGAACAGTTCACGCAATCCCACCCGGGGATCTCACGGAGCAATTCCCAGATCACTGCCGGCTCGGAACCCCAGACGGTCGGTTCGTTCGGCTGCCAAGGATCCCGGACGACGGTCGCGTGGAACCGAGAGGGTGGGCCGCTCAGCCAGGCCTCGCCGGTCCCTCGAAACAATAAGCAGCGGGTCCCGAACGTGAAAGGGTCATCGGGGAGCGATTCCGCGACTACTCGCGCGGTCTCGGCATCAATTGGCCTCATGACCCCGCGCAGGAAAGCCCGTCAAGGGATACGAGCTTTCTCCGGCCCCCCTTAGGACTCTCTGGATTCTTGGGGGGACGACCCGGGACCGACCGGCGGCGAGTGGGACCGCGTTGACGAATGGGAATTACGCCTCCATCGATTTCCGGAGATCGGACGCAGCTCGTTCTAGGGTACGCGTCTCACGGAGGTACTGAGATGAAGCTCTGGGCGGCGTTGTACGCGGCGATCTGGGTTGTCCTCCTGGAGATACTCCTCGGCCTCTGGCCGAATCCACCGGCGGTGGTCCCCTACCTGCATCTGATCCTTGGGCTGATCATTATCGGGATCACGTACTCCAACCGCGTTGGTGTCGTCGCGACCCGGGTACCGGGTCGGGTGAAGCGGATCGTGGGAGTCACCTTTGCGTTCTCTATCGTGATGGCATTTCTGGGGCTCCTCCTCTGGTTCGACGTAGGCTCGTCGGTCCATCTCCTCGGGATCTCCCTCTTCCAGGGGATCCTGGTCCTCCACGTCGTATTCGCCATGGCCATCATCACGCAAATGGCGGCGGCGGCCATCGCGTACGATATGTGGGAGGACCACGAGTTCGAGAAGGAGACGGCTCCCGGGGAAGTCCCCCCTTCGGCGGCGTCAACCGCTCCGGTCATGCGCCTGGGCCGGACCTAACGCTTGCGAACCGGGCAATCGGGACGGCGTCGTGCGGGGCTGGGATGGGCCTGTAAAGCGGACCCGACGACGAGGTTCCACCCCAGCTCGATCGGCGCACTTACCGGCAGCGGGGCACCGGCGACTCAACGCTTAATTCGACTGCGATGAGGGCGGACACGGCTCGTTTGCCCCAGCAGTCCCATACGCCGGGCAAGTCGACGATGGTCCCTATCGTCGATCCACTCGACCTTGAGGTAGTCGATGAGCTGCCGGTCACTCATGCCGATGCGCCGGCCCTCCTTGACCGTGAAGGCGTACGCCTCGATCTCGCTCGGGGCGTCCACGTAGTTGAGCCGGGGATAGAATAGCGGTCTTCCCTTCCGGAACTGATTGACATGGCACAGCTCGTGAACGACATCGAGATAGACGGTCTGGAACGGGCTGTCCTTCAAATGGTGGGTGCTGACGAGGAGATGTCCGTCCACGTCGCTCGTGCCCATGTACCCGAAGCGGGCCGAGAAAAACTCGACCTTGAGGTTACGGAGCACCCGATCGGTTTCCCGGCCAAACAGCTCCCGTATCGCCGGGACCTTTCCAAACCCCCGAAAGAACCGCTCGAACGGCAACAATCGAGTCGGAGCGTTCCTTTCGATCCGGACCCCCAGCTTGGACTCAAGAGCCACCGCGATCGTCCCCCGATTCGGTCCCACGAACGAGCCGCCCTTCTTAATGCATCCGCGCCGAGGAGGCGGGGAGAGTGAATCGGTTACGTCGAGTCCGCATGGATCGACGCCGTCGATCGATCCAGACGGTAAATCGGGTGAACTAGGCCGGTCGGGGGATAGAGCTCGCTACCGGTCTGGACGAAACCCAACTTGCATAGGAGCCGGCGCGAAGACCCGTTCTCTGGATGGTGGCCCGCGACTAGGAATTCCGCATCCGTTTGGTGAAATCCGTATTGGATCGTCGCGCGTGCGGCTTCCTCAGCGAGCCCTTGTCCCCAGAACTCAGGGCGTAAGTGAACCCCAAGTTCGAGGGCTCGCCGGTCCGCCGGATACGGCCGGAGGCCGACCGCCCCGACGAACTCATCGGAACGGAGGAAGAAGGTGGGCCAATACTGGATACCTCGTGCTCGCTCGGTCGCGATCTCACGATCCAGACGATCCGAGACCGCCTCCCTCGAGAACGGGCCCCCAATCAAACGTGTTACCCGAGGATCGCCCCAAAGTGCCCAAGCGTTCGGAAGGTCCTCTCTCGACCAGCAACGGAATCCAAGACGGGCCGTCCGAAGGAAGTAGGGCACCCGGGACGACGAAGTCTCGGTCCCCATTCGAGCGGTCATTGTGCCGCGGCGTTTACCGTTGACTCAGACGGTCGATCGATCTCGACAAGGTGGAGGGAGGTGAGCCCGAACTCCCCACCTCCGGGTTCGATACCCGTATGTAGAGGCCTTCGAGACCACCAGCCATCCGATTCTCGACCGTGAGGACTTCGACCGCCTTGCGACGGTGGTGGGGTGGGTCTTGAAACGGGAGTCGGCCGCCGCCTGAACACGCCTGTTCCACAGCCATCACCCTCGAGAATCGATCCCTGCCATGCAGGCGGACTCACCAAAACGCATTCGTCGATCGAACTCTATGCGGAGCGACGGACCAGAGGACGAGCGCACCGAGGGCAGATCGTGCCCGGACCGTCGCCGGACCAGCCGCAGCTCCAGCAGATCCGACGGGCCGCCGGCCCGCTTCGTCCGGGCTCGACCTCCCGGGTCGATCGAACGGAGGGAAGCGCTGCACTGTGGCGCGTCAGGCCGGCCGACCAAGCGAGAACCGCCAGTTCGGTCAGTATACCTGCGACCACCATGGCGAGCCCGATACCGAGCAACAGGAGCGAACCCGACGTATCTCCGCGCACGACGACGTAGGCCCCGACCAGGATCAAGGCGTGATAGGCGAGCAGTGGCGGCGCCGCGAGCCGCATCACGACCGAGGGTGACCCGTAGCTGCCACCCCCGTCCGCAACGACTTGAGGTTCCGGACCTTTTTTCGGGGGAGATTCGTCGGGCATTCGACCCTCATCCTCCTAGAAAGGTCCGGAGCACGTAAGCTCGCGGTAACTCCATTGGTGGTCAAGGCCCTCCGCTCACCGAGGCGATCCCGTCGGGCGAGGCGACGGAATCCGACGGGCGTTGAGAAGAGCGCGTCCGAATGGCGCGCGGGGTTTCACTTCAACGATTCTCGCTTCCCTGCATTCCAGTTGCGAGCCGGGCTGAGCAGAGCGAAGACCTCCGAGTCGATTCGGGGCCGACCCTTGGCAATGAGGGAAGCGAGGTTCCGACCGACGCCCGGGCCCAGCATGAACCCCTGGCCGCACATCCCGATCCCGAGGTAGAGGCCTTCCCAGCCAGGGACCTTGCCCACGAACGGGATTCCGTCGGGGGTCATCGGGTACAGTCCCCGCCAGATCCGACGGATCAGGAGATTCTTCAGTCGAGGAATCACTTCCACCAAGCGGGCCGCGATCGTGGGCATGAACTCCGAGGTCGAGGTACGGTTCTCTCCGACGATAGGAACCCGAGGCGTGTAGCAGAAGATGATCTGGCCCTCCGAGTTCTGACCAAAGTAAAAGTTGCTCGTCGACCCCTCCGGGCCGGGGCGCAGATCGACGACGAGCGGATCGAGGAACGGCCGCACGGGGGCGGAGATCCCAGCCTCGTGACTGTCCGGGACCACCGGAAAGTCGAGGCCTACGCTGGCGCAGATCGGGCTCGCGCGGGCCCCCGCGGCGTTTACGACGACCGGGGCCCGGTACTCGCCCTCGGTGGTCCGAACCCCGACGACCGTGTGGTCCTCGTGGAGGAGCGAGTTTACCGGCTCTCGATAGCGGTAGGTCGCGCCCAGCCGGATTGCCTCGCGGGTGAACGATTCGGCGGCCAGGAGGGGGCTGACCTGCCCGTCGTCCGGCGAGTACGTTCCACCGCGCAGCCCGTTCGGGTTGATGCCCGGCACGACCCCCTCGATCTCGGCGGCGCTCATCCAATCGATCGTGAGACGGTGGCGCTTCTGGATCGGCAGCAGGTCCCGGAGGGTGGCCTCCACTTTCTCGTCGAAGGCCGGAAAGCAGTATCCTCCTTTCTTCCATCCGACGCTGGTACCTGTCTCGTCCTTCCACGTCGAGAAGATTTCGATGCTTTCCTGACAGAGGCAGATCTTGGCCGGGTCGGAGTGGGTCGCGCGTACCCCGCCGATTGCCGCCTTGTTCTGTCCCTGGCCCGACGCCGACAGCTCGTCGAGGACCAGGGGGCGGATTCCTTCTTTCGCGAGGAAGTAGGCGGTCGGGTTCCCGACGGAACCGGCGCCGATGACGATCGCGTCAAACTCCGCCGTCATGCTCCACCTCCGAGAGGAACGCCCGCAACGGTACCTCTTGAGTGAAAGGGCGGTGCACGGGAGGCTGGACCTCCGACCGGTCGATTCCGAGTTCCCGATAGATCTGCCAGATGAGGTCGCCGCAGGTCTTCCCACCGCACGGCCCCATTCCGCATCGGAGTCCGGCTTTGACCGCATTGAAGTCGCGGGCGCCTGTGGCGGTCACATAGTCTCGGACCATCTGTTTCGTGATCCGCTCGCACCGGCAGACGATCACGTCGGAGTCCGTCGGCGGTACGGCGAGCGAGACCGGGGCCCCGGTTTCAGGAAGCCGGATTCGAATCCCCGCGACCCGGTCCGCCTCGGCCGAGGGTACGTCGATCACGACCATCTTCCGACGGTTCAGGGCCTTTCCGGATAGCACACGGACGACCCGTCCCAAACCCACGGGCTCTCCTTCTGCCCCGGACGTTGGGACGACGGTACCGGCGCTCAACCGACCCGTTGCCATCTCCCAGCCAAGGGTGACTCTCGCGGTTTTTCCGGTCGGGTCGTGCCGGCGATCGACGAGCGAAATCGCCAGCCCCGGGCAGATGGCGACGCACTTGAGGCACCCCACACAGTCCCCCACGAGCTTCGGACGGCCGAGGATGTTTCCCTCCGGGATCGCGATGCCGTCCGTGATGCAGACCTCCGTGCACGGATTGCAAGGAATTTCCTGCGGGCAACGGATGACGGGGTACACCGACCTCCCGACGGGAGGTGGATAGGAACCCCGCACGGGACCGGGATGCGAGCCGAGGATCTGCTGCGTCGTCCGCCAGTCCGGCGGGATTTCGACGGGGCGGCCCATGTCGGCCAGAATGCTCCGGCCGGCGATCCGGCCGGAGAATATCGCTGCCGACGCCTCCGCAATCTCGCAGGCGTCCCCCGCGGCATAGACCTTCATGCCGACGCGGCGCCCCTCCTCGTAGAGTTCATTGACCGACGCCAGGCCGACCGCGACGAGAACGGTGTCGACGTCAAAGACGCGCTCCGTGCCCTCAATCGGACGGAACGCTTCGTCGACCCGGGCGACGATCACCCGCTCGACCCGCTCGGTCCCCTCGGCCCGGACGACCGTGTGCGAGGTGAGGACTGGCACGCCGAGGCGCCGGATCTTGTCCAGGTGTACCTTGTACCCGCCGCACTCCGGAAGGACCTCCACCAGGCCGACCACATCGATCCCGGCCTGGAGAGCTTGGTAGGCGACGATCAACCCCACATTGCCGCCCCCGACGACGAAGAGTCGCTGGGAAGGACGGATCAGATCACGGTTGACCAGGGTCTGGAACGCACCCGCGCCGTACACTCCGGGGAGATCCGCGCCGGCGAAGGCGAGGACCTTTTCCCGCGCGCCCGCGGCGACCAGCATCCGCGCGGGCTTCACCAGCGTGAATCGTCCCTGGTGGAGAACCCCCACGACCCCATCGTGGAATACCCCGAGGACCGGGGATCCGGTCCAGAAGTCGATCGTCCCGGTCGCTCGAGCTTCCTTCTCCAGTCGGGCGCCGATGTCGAATCCGCGTTGCCCGGCATAGCAATCACGCACGGAGCCGAAGAAGTTGTGCGTCTGGAGGGTGAGCTTGCCGCCGAGCGAGGCCTTGTCGTCGCAGAGGAGGCACCGGACCTTCTCCGCGCCCAGCTCGATGGCGGCGGCCAGACCGGCAGGTCCCCCTCCCACGATGAGGACCTCGGTCTCGATCTGCGGGATCTCGCGGCGGAACTCGAGCGGCAGGTCGTCGGTCTTGAGGGAAGGGAGGCCGTCGAGGGAACGAACGTCCATGCCCGGCTGGACGGGGGTGATGCACGCCTTGACGGGTACGCCGTCCGCGAGAACGAGGCACTGCGAGCACTGGCCGTTGGCGCAGAATATCCCCTGCGGAGATCCATCCTGTGCATGCCGCCCGAAGATCTGGATTCCGTTCGCGAACAGGGCCGAGGAAATCATTTCGGAAGCACGGGCGTGCAGCGGGCGACCGTCGAACGAGAATTCGACCGTGGCCGGATTCTCAGGGAGGTCGAGCACCGGGTGGCTCGTTACGCGCTGCTGGCCCGCCAGGGATGCGACCGACATCGTTGCCGGAAAAAGGTCAAGCCGGCGTGATTAACCCCCCATCAAGAAGATTCGACGGAGCGAAGCCGCCGCTCGTCTCATCGGAGACTCTCGCGCGAAGTCCACGGTCCGCGGGCGGCGTGATATCGGCTCGCAAGGTTGCCGCAACCCTTAGCACTCTTCGACGGCTCGACGGCCACATGTCATGGAACGTCGAGCGCCCGGTCAACGACGTCAACACGATCCGGTCCTATGCCCCGAATTCTCCCGACCGCCAGCGGCTCCTTGAGGAACTGGCTCGGATCCGAAAAGAGACGCTCGAGATTCCGCTCGTCATCGGGGGCAAAGAAGTACGGACCGGAACACCCATAGAGGTCCGTTGCCCACATGACACGAAGACGGTCCTCGCGCGGGCGCATATCGCAGGGGAGACAGAGATCCGAGACGCGATCGATAGCGTACTGGAGGCCCGATCGAAGTGGGCGGAGATGGACTGGTACTTTCGCGTCTCGATCTTCCAGAAGGCCGCGACCCTCCTCGCCGGACCGCGGCGGACGCGCAACATCGCCGCGATCATGCTCAACCACTCGAAGAACCCGTACGAGGCCGAGATCGACCTCGCCGAACTCGTCGATTTCTGGAACTTCAATGCCTACTTTACCCGCCAGATCTACGAGATGCAGCCATTCCAGTTTCCGGGCGAGACGAACCGCTTCGACTGGCGCCCGCTCGAGGGGTTCGTCCTCGCGGTTCCACCCTTCAACTTCTACTCGATCGCCGGCAACCTTCCCTCCGCCCCCGCGATGGTCGGCAACGTCGCGCTCTGGAAGCCGGCACGCTCGGTGATCTTCTCGAACTACGAGATCTTCCAGACGCTCGTCGAGGCAGGTCTCCCGCCCGGGGTCATCAACTTCGTTCCGTTCAACAGCACGGACGCGAACGTCGTCCTCGACCACCCGGCGCTCGCCGGCGTCCATTTCACGGGCAGCTACGATACCCTCGTGCAGATTTGGAAGCGCGTCGGCGGGAACCTCGAAAAATACCGCAACTTCCCCCGGATTGTGGGCGAGACCGGCGGCAAGGACTTCATCTTCATGCACCCCTCGGCCGACGCGCGCGGCACGGCGATGAACCTCATCCGCGGCGCGTTCGAGTACCAGGGACAGAAGTGCTCGGCGTGCTCGCGGGCGTACATCCCCGGGAGCCGCTGGCCCGAGATCGAGCGGATCCTCCGGACCGAGGTCCCGAAGGTGACGATGGGCCCGACCGACGATCTCACCAACCTTATGGGCGCGGCGATCGACGAGCCGGCATACCGGAACATCGTGAACTACCTCGAGTTCGCGAAGAAGAACCCGAAGGAGTACGAATTCGTCGTGGGCGGTGAATACGATCCGACCCACGGATGGTTCGTTCGCCCGACGGTCATCCGTTCCTCGAGCCCCAAGGGCAAGCTGATGTCCGAGGAGATCTTTGGTCCGGTCCTGACCGTCTACGTCTACCCGGATGCCGAGTACTCCGAGACCCTCCGGCTCTGCGACACCACTTCTCCGTACGCCCTGACGGGTGCAATCTTCGGCCGGGATGCCTCGGCGGTGGAGGAGGCCGAGCGGGTCCTCCGATTCAGTGCCGGCAACTTCTACATCAACGACAAGCCCACCGGGGCAATCGTCGCGCGCCAGCCGTTCGGAGGGGCGCGTCGGTCCGGAACCAACGACAAGGCCGGTTCGTTTCTCAACCTCCTTCGCTGGCTCTCTCCGCGCAACATCAAGGAGACCGCGGTGCTCCCCGACGACTGGCGCCGGCCCTTCATGAGCTAGATCGGGCTCAGTCGCGCCGGGGCGGACAGGCGATCGCCCCGGCCCTCTTGTTGCTCGGCTCCGCAGTCCATCGCGTATCGTAAAATAGATATGCTACTTTTGAGAGAATCATTCTAGATGCGTTACCGCCGCTGGCAGCGTAGTCGTCGACGACGAAGAGCTGTTGCCGAGGTCATCGGCGCGATTCTGTTGCTGGGACTCACGTTGACCGCCGGCGTGATCCTGTGGAGTTTCCGGATTTATGTGACCAGCCCGGCCCCTGCCGTTACGTTCCTGATCCGTTCGGGCAGCTCGAGCCCCGTGTGGGGCGATCCCACGGATTGCCAGCCGAACGGATACGTCCTCAAGGACTACCCATTGGCCAGCGACCAGTACTCCGCCTGGGCCAACGCTTGGCTGGACGAATGTTATCCCCCGTACGTCAGCGGAAACTTTTCCCAGATGAACGTCACCGAGATCATCGTATCGGGGATCACGTCTTCAAGTGCGCTACTCATCGCGGACGTCGACATGTACTTTGTCTGTAACAACGCGACCTCCCTCGGCGGGACGACGATTCTGGTGAATGGGACTCTCTCGTCCATGACGTGGTTCCCAGGACTCACGAGCGAACCGGCTCCGGACGCGCCCAGCCTCGGATACTGCGGCAACTTCGACGCCGGTAGCTGGTCCGGCATCTCCGGCCTCACGCCCGCGTACGGGACGCTGTACAACCGTCTCGATTTCTTTGACCCGCTGGTACCGGGCTCGCTTTACCTCAGCAATGGCGACACCCTGACCATCTACCTGCACAGCGGAGGATACCCCCTGACGTTCCTGTGCGTTGCGGCCGAGGCGGGGCTCTATGCAACCTCGGACTGTGCCCCCCGGTACACGCTAGGCGATGTCGAGCTTGACTACGATGACTACCACGGCGCGCCACCGTGGTGCTTCCTGAGCGTTAGCGCCTGCACGGTCTACATCACGTACACCGGGACTCCCGCCACCGTCCTCGCGAAGATCCCGGTCGCCTCGCTGGCGCCGCCTACCTAAGCCGAGATCGCGGCGACGGGAACAGGATGTCGGATATCGGGTCGAGCTCCGGGACCCCGGCCCGTCGGGCGGGGTTCGGTCGACGCCGGCTGACGAGGCCCCGGCTGCTCCAGATCGGGATCATCGTGATGGCGGCCGTCGTGGTGGCGCTCCTCGTGCTGATCGGCCTTGGAGTGCTTGTCCTACCTGCCGCGAACCCGCCGAATGTGACGGTCACAGCGGTCTCCTGGCATATCGACCAGGGAACGAACCCCGATGGCACGGGATGGTTCGGTCCCAGCTGGGTGAACGAGACCGACACGAGCGGTCTTCCGTTCCAGGTGGCCTCGGGCCACACGTTCGTCGAGGCACTCACGCTGGTCGTGAGCACGAACCACACCCTCTACAGCGCGAGCGTTCAGGGCCCGTTCAGTATGACCGCGTGTCAGCCGACCCTTCCCACCACACCGATCGGAGTGGATGACTTCATCTTCCACGCTACGATTGTGGCGCCCACTGTCTCCTCCGGCACCTCCTACTCGCTCTATCTCACGTTGAATGCGCTTACCCCCGCGGCCGTGCCGTGCGGAGGCTAGTTCGGGACACGCCTCGCTGAGGGCCGACCTACAGGGCGAGGCACGTCGAGGGAATTCCGGACCGACAAGGGAAGGGGTTCCCGGCCCCTCCGGAAAGGGGAGGGACCGGGGGTGCCCGCACTCCGAAGGAACTCCCGGACCCTAGGCGACCCCGTTCCCCTGGAGGGTGTACCAGAGCTCTTCGCCTCCGGGGTACCCGTTGAGAGAACTCGCGCTGATCGACGCGGTGTCGCACCACGGACCGAACGTCTGGACAACGTTCATCTGGTCGGTGTCGACCGCCAGGTTCAGGAGGCTGTAGACCGCCGAGATTCGGTTCCACTGGAGCGCCCCCTGCGTCAGGTTGAGGTTCGAGTTCGCGATCGTCGCCCAGTGGGAGGCGACCAGGTAGGCGACCCCTTGGCATTCCTGCGTGATGTACGGTTGGCTCGCCCAGTAGGTGAGGTTCGACCAGCCACCCGCCCCGCTGTGTCCGCACGCCGTGACGTTGTCGTTCTGGGGTTCGGTAAACGTCAGGTAGAACACATTCGGGGCAGAGTACGTCCCCGACGGGGCCCCGAACGCCGCCCAGTAGTCGTACGGCTGAGCATAGTCCGCCTCCCAGGCGTCGAAGTAGAGCGCCCACGGCGTCTGGCCGTCGGGCAACAGGGCGGAGAAGACGAGGGCGGACGCGACGGGGAAGACGTCGAAGACGATCGCCCCGCCGGACAGCGTCTGGACCTCACTGCTCCACAGGTTTAGCACCGACTGGTGCGTCGGGTCTCCTAGGAAGTACAGCGCTGGGACGTGCAGCGGGTTCGACGCGCTGTACCCGCCCGGTCCGAACTGCGGGTCGTAGAACGGGGAACCCGCAGTCGTCAACTCTTTCCAGTACCAGGCAGCGGATCCGACCGTCGAGGGGTTCGTGTCGGGGTTGGTAAACGTGCCCAACGTGACATTGTAGTTCGGCCAACTGATGTTCGTCGGGTAGTAGGCGCCCATGTACTCGGGGATGAACCCGCCGTAGGTGAACCCATACTCGATCCCTTGGATCTGGTTGAACTCCGCCTGGATCGAGGCGTCGGGATACGCGGCATCGAGGAAAGCGCGCAGTCCGATGTAGCTGAACGTGTTCGACTGGATGTTGATCGGGTACGGGTCGTAGGTCTTGAGAGAGCTCAGGTCGATGAGGGTGTTGTAGGCGAAGTTGTTGACCCCAGTGCTCGGGGACTCGGTCATCTTGAGGTTGCCCTTCTGGATCAGCGCGAGCATCGTCGCGGTGTCCGCGGGGGCGATCTGGGCGTAGTCCGCCTGCCCGGCCTGGGCCGCTTCGATGCCCGCCGTATCGTCATCCTCCCAGTAGACGGTCACGGTGTGGGCGTACGTCCCGAGGGCCGGCTGGCACCACGGTTGGTGAGCACATCCCTGAGGTTGCAAGAAGTCCGGATTCGCCTGCATCACGTACCCCACCGCGGAGTTCGCGCTCTGCAGGTAGTACGGACCACTCCCCACCTCGCTGAACGCCACGTTCGGCTCGAGCGTGGGGTAGTCGGTGACGGCGAGCCCTTCGTAGGTGTCCCACGAGGTGGGCGACTGCGCCGCGACCCAGTTCTGGTACGCCGTGGTGTTCGTGCTAGTAACGGCGCCCGGCAGTAGCTCGGGGAAATCGCCCCCTACGGTGGGGAATCCGGGGACGGTCGCTCCCTCGGAGATGTACCAACCGGCCGGCACGATGTTGCCGGCAGCACCGTTTGTGATGTACGAAAGGAATGCGGGCCAGGTGACCCCTGCGCCATCGACGTTGAATGTGATGCACCCGTTCCCGCTCTGCCCTATCATCGCGGATGCCGGGCAGTACGCAGAGTCGTTGACCTCCATCGAGTCGAGGATGTTCTGGGGGGTGTTGTTGTACGGGGAATGGATTCCGCCGTCCCAGCTCGGGTTCCCCGTCGGCAGCAGCGACTGGGCGACCATCCATCCCGGATAGATCGCAACGGCGGGTAGGTCCGAGAACGCCAGCTGGCGGATGAAGGAGAAGAGAACGTCGGACGGATAGATGCTCCACGAGGCCTTGGTCGTGGGGTCGTAGAACTTCGCCGTCTTCGCGATCACGAACGTGTAGTGGTCTCCATTCACCAGGGTGTCGCCGCCATAGAGAGAGGCGCACTGAGGGCTCCCAGCGACGCACGTGGCGACCTCCGGGACGTAGTTCGGATAGCTCGGCCCGACATCCGTTCCGTTGTAGTTAATGAGGTTCTGGAATACGTTCAGCGCGACCTCGTACCCGACCGTATAGTAGTCGCCCGCCGGGTCGATGGTAACCGCCCCTCCCGGTGCAATCTCGTACGCAACGATGTCGCCGGGGTGCGGACTCTTAGCGACCGGAGGCTGGCAGTACTTGCACCCCAGCCCCGTCGCGCTCGCCCCGACGTACACCGCCCACGTATACGTGAACGGGTTGCTCGCTCCCCCGGGCCCGGTCGAGCTCCCGTGCAGCGTGATGTTGTCCGTCCCCACCGCCGAGAGAATGTACGAACCGCTCGCCGAGCTGGACCCCGGCGTGTAGCTCTTCTGCGACACCCCGCTGCCATACGTGATCGTCATCGGGCCGTTCGACCAGCCCGCCGTCGGTGGCGTGCCGACGTAGCTCGCCCCGACCGTGACCGTCGCCCCGACACCGACCCACGGCTCAAAGCCGCCCGAGCCGTTAGTGAAAGTGGTTGAAATCGAGGGATAGGTTCCGACAGCGATCGAGCCAAAGGAGAGGTTCACGTCCATCGGAAAGAGGCCGGCGGTTCCCGTGTGGACAACGCCGCCCGTATCGGTCACGAAGGGGGCGATGACATAGAGTCCGGCCGCCGCATAACTATGCGTGAGAATGGGATTAGAAGAGGAAGAAGTCGAGCCGTCACCCCAGGCGACGGAGTACGTGCGGGCCGTCTCCGGACCGGAGGGAACGACGGTCACGGCGAAAGATTCCTGCGCGGAATACTGGGTGATTTGCTGGTCTGTACTCGGCTGGATCGGCACGAATGCCGCCACGTCGTTCGCGCTCACCGCGCACGCGGCGGACGGCGAACAGACGGTGCTGACCGACGAGGTCGGCTTCACGGCTTGGAATGCGAAATAGCCGGCGCCCGCGGCCACGACGACCACGACCACGAGGATGACGACGGCCACGGTCGGCGACATCCCCTTGCGGCCCATCCGCGGGCCGGAACTCGACGTCTCGATTACAGAGCTTGCGCTCATACTCACTCGGTGTACCCCCCCACTGTCCCTCGAGCCGGATTCGTACGCTCCAAGCTTGCTCTTGGGCCGCAGCGCCAAGGGCGGAGCCTGTATAAATGCTAGAACGCGACGGCCGGCACATTCGCCACCGACGGGAACCACCGACGACCGAGCCTTGAAGGGAAACTGCGGAACCCAGTGCGGCGCCTAGAGAGCTCGAATCTCCCGGCTGCTTACGGATGGTCCCAACCGGTGGATTCCCATAGCCCTGAACGGCGAGCCCACTTCGCAGGTTCCCACTCAAAAGCACCCGACCGGGCGAACCCGGGTAGACCCAGTGGTCGATCTGATCGACAGAGAATCCAATAGAGGCTCGTGGGTTCGCCGCTTCCCCCGGCCCCCGGGCTCGGTACGAACTGCGGGACGCCGCTGTCTCTGGTCAGTCAGTTCTGTGCGTCGTGCGGCGCCCCGCGGTACGGAGCCGGCGGGCGGTTCGCGCCAATCGGGAAGGAATTCACCGAGTCCGGCGGATTTCCGCTGCTTCGAGGTCGAAAGGAGGGCCGCTCAATACCCATCGGACCCTGGGGCTACAGCCAAGGGGCTTGGGTTGCAGCCATCGCTGCCCTGGACACGAAGGGGCCGGATTTCGTCGTTCTGTTGGCGTGCTCCGGAGTGAGTCCTGCTGAACAAATGCGCTACGGAACCGCGGAGCATCTTCGACGTGCTCACTTTGGTGCACGTTCGATTCGCGAACTCCTTGAGCTTCGAACCGCATTCGAGGAGGCTCGTCGAACTCCGTCGGCCCGCAGACCAGCGCTTCAACTCATCAAGGAATACCGGACCCGCCCCTGATTCCCTCTTTCATGGGTGCCGAGCGCACTGCCTCGGGCGGCCCGCTGGCGAGACATGGACTTCGACCCCCGCCCGGTGTTGTCCACCATCACCTGTCCTGTCCTTCTCTACAACGGAGAGCGAGACGAGTGGACCCCGAGTGCCCGCAGCATCCGGGTGTGGCGAGCGGCGGTGAGTTCGTCACACAATCGAGCGGTGAGAGTCGTTCGACTCCCCGGCACAGGCCGCGGTCCCTTCATGGAACGCGGTCCGAGAAAGGGCTCGATCAGCCCTCGCTACACGAACACACTTCGTAGATGGGTTCGAAACAGAGTGAGGCACGGAGTGTCGTCCTAGCTGATCCCGCGATGAGAACCCGTGGCCGATCGCACTCGGAACGACCGAGAACAACGGACCCTTTTCCAAACGTTCAATGAGAAATGCACCGCGCCTCTATCCTCGTAGCCGGTTATTGCCTTCACGACCGATGTGGGGCCAGTTTCCGCCTCAAGGTCTCACATCTCTGTCATTAGCCGGGGCATCGCTCGGGGTGACTCCGCAGAGCGGGAAGTTGTCAATATAACGGGTTGCCAAGTGTCCATCTCATGGCCACCACTTCGCCGGGGGACGGCCGTCCCGTTCTGCTCGTTGGTGCTACCGGTGATCTCGGTGGCCGAACCTTGCGCTCACTTCGATCTCGCGGTAAGACCGTACGGGCACTGGTTCGCCCCGGCAGCGACGTGAGCGGGCTCCCGAAGGAAGGGGTCGAAATCGTCCGAGGGGACATGCTGGATCCTACGTCGTTGGGACCGGCGATGTCCGGTGCTAGCGCGGTGATTAGTTCCGCGATCGGATACTCCCGACGGAAGAAGGGTGATTCGCTTCGAACCGATTTCGACGGGAACCACAATCTGGTGGATGCGGCCAAGAAGGCGGCGGTTCCCCGATTCGTGTTTCTGAGTATCCTCGCGTGCGATCAGGCGCCGAATGTCCCACATTTCTGGGCGAAGAAGGTGACCGAGGATTACCTCCAGCAACAGGGAGTCCCTTTCGTGGTCCTGCGTCCCGGGGCCTTTCTTGGCGCACCCTCGGGCCGCTACCGTGAGTGGTTGTTGTCGGGTCTTCAGAAAGGCCAGGTGGTGGGCATGACGCAAGGCGACGTTCGGATGACCTACATTGCTCCCGACGAGGTCGCCCGCGCGCTAGCCATGGCGGTGGACGAACCTCGCGCCTTGGGTCAACGAATCGATCTCGGGTCCGACCGTCCTCTGTCCGGACCTGAACTGACGGAACTCGCCGGACGCCTGCTCCACCGTACAATGAGGTTGCGCACGATGGGCGGCGGCGGAATGAAGTTCTTAGCCCTCTTCAGTCCCGGCATCCGGGGTATGATCGAGATGACCCGATTCTTCCAGACCGGCAAGTACATCGCGGACACTCGCCTACAGGGGGAGCTCTTCGCGCCGGTCCCTAGAGTGGAAGACGCCGCTCGCCAAATGCTCGCAGATCTCGGTCTCCTCCCAGCAAAGTCCTCCCCATAGGG
>JASHQX010000019.1 GCA_030038895.1 Thermoplasmata archaeon | reverse complement strand
ATCCTTGCCGCGGCAGGATTGCTCAATGGCAAGGCCGCGACCACGCACCACAACGCGCTCGATGAGTTGCGAGCGTACCCTGAGATCAAGGTCCTTCGACGGCGGTTTGTGGACGAGGGTGACGTCCTCACGGCCGCGGGAATCTCCGCTGGGATTGACCTCGCCCTTCACCTCGTAAGCCGATTCGCCGGTGGCCGGGTTGCCACTAAAGTGGCCAAGACAATGGAGTACACCGCCGTCCGCCGTTAGCGCTGATTGCTGGGTCGTGACTCTCGGGTCAAGGCTGCCCGTCGCGTTTGTCACCCTGTCGAGATTGTCCCACAGGTTTGGGGAGTGGCCAGGGAGACTCACGACTCCACTACTCACGTTGACTATCTCGACTATCAGACGCACGTCTCCTTGCTTAATCGAAAAGAGTCGTCAGTCTCAGATTAAGTGGGGAAGGACTCGCTCGGTGCGCTCTTCGTAGTCTGCATAACTATTGCCGAGCTTTCTTTGGAGGAACCTTTCCTCTGACAGCATTCTTTGCCCATACGCAAAGCCGAAGTCTCTCACCGCAACGAGGAGACCGCTCCCCACGCTCGGAAAGCGACCGCCTCAGCCCGCTGGATCAGCAGAATGGCTTCGCGCGAGGGTTGACGGATGACGTGGTACGGCCCGGACGGGGCAATCTTCTGATCCTGCTGAATTTCGATCACATTCGCGAAGTACTGTCCCAAGACGGCGATCACCCATCGGCGTACCACGACGAAGCCCACGGAGTCTGACGAGCTTGGGTCGGGGGTTCGACCGTCGGAGACTATCACATCCCGCCCATAGATGACGAACGTCCAGAGGCGAGTCACGGCCGACTCGCCCATATCATCCCGACAGGAGGATGGTCCCCCCCGTGTTGCGCCAACATTGCACTCGCTGCGTCCCAGCGCCTTAGCAGGCTGTCTCGCCGGACCACCGCCGGGATGGCTTCCACGAGTGATCTCGGAAAGTACGCTAGCGCATGGGGAAGGTCGACGTCCAGAACCCGGGAATCCTTCACGGCTCCGCCAGCTCGTTCGACAAGCGCGGTCAGTTGTTCCAGAGGGAGGTAGTGGAGATCATCCCGTCGCCCGGTAGTCGCGTGGAACACCTCCTCACGCAGGTTGTACATGGCTAGGTGAGCGCGCTGGGCGCGGGTCTTCGCGATGGGCAACGACTCGGCAAGAAAGACTCGAGGCGCCACTCGCAACATCTCGCGAAAAACGCTCACCATCTCGTCCTCGCCTCGAAGCGACCGAATGCCATGGATGCACACGGCCAGGTCGACGGCGTCATCCCGTAGGGGTAGACGACGGGCGTCGCATCTGACGGGGGATACTCTTTCCACCATCCCACTGGCGGCGACGACTGCTCGGAACTGGTCCCACCTTCGTCGCTCTGCTGCGAGCACTCTTCCGTTTGGGCCCAGCAAGTACGCAAGAGGTACGGTCGAGATGGCGTGACCTCCCGATCCCACCTCGAGGGCCACGGAGTTCGACGCAACCCCTGCGTTTCGGAGAACGAGCCAACGTTCCAGCATCTCACACCGTAGCCACTCCGGAGGAAGGGGAGCATTGTCCTGAAGGGGTATCCTCTCGATCAGCTTGCGGAACCCCGCTTCGGTCCCTCGCAGGCGGGACTCGAACCGGCTCATCGCGCTCAAGCCCCCCGACGGCGCACGACTCGCTGCGAGGGATCGTCCTGGACTTGATGGAGGCCGCACTCAAGGCACCGGGAGGTCCTCGCTGCGAGAAGCGAAGCAGTCGAGTTCACTCCTGAGTGGGGCAGTGTGGCTCGAGCTCCCGATCCCCGGACAGCGTGGACCCACCCGGTGACGAGGAATGGGTTCCGGTGGGCCGGGCGGAGTGGGGATCTGCTCATCTTCGTCCCGTTCGACTTTTCGTCAGCTACACCTATTCATCCGGGATTCCGCGATTGTCCTTGTACCGGGGCCAGGATGAGGCACCAAAAGTTCCAATCCTGGGGGGATTCGTAGTCGGGTCTGAATAGAACCGCTCTTCGAGAGGTCGTCACCGTGGACGTCAGAATCCCTTGGCGACGATTCCGGACTGAAGGTCTTATGCGGCCCAGTTCTTCGATGAGCCAGTGACGGACCGATTCCGGACCCGACTGGCGGTGAAGGGCGTACTCCTTCGTGGTTCCCGTGTTCTACTCCTGCGCCGTCGGAACGACTCGGACATATGGCCCGGGCTGTGGGACCTTCCGGGGGGTGGCGTGGAGAAGGACGATAGAACCCTCGAAGACGCACTCGTCCGGGAGCTACGAGAAGAGACGGGATTCGACGTTCGTGTCGGTTCGGTACTGGACGTCTCGCTCCAATTGGTCCCGGTGCGGGCCGAACCGCCCTTTCCGAGCGTCGCGTCCTGCTTCCGCTGTTCCACCAGGTCGCGCCGTGCACCGCGGCTAAACTCATCCGAACACACCGACTTTACTTGGGTAGCGAGAAGAGACCTCAAGGGGTTAGCCATGGTGCCCTACCAACGGCGCGCGATAGAACGGGCGTTGACAGCTCGCGAGTGGCGAGCGTAATCTACTCGCTTCAACGCCGCGCGAGCACCTACTGATCGAGGTCCCCTAGAATCGCGCGGTACGCGAGAGGTCGATTGCGGGCGGTTCAATGTCCATCTGCCAGAGAAGCGCGTTGAGCTCGCCCTTGTGCTGAAGATCCCCCTCGATCATCTGCAGGAGCATCGAGCGAACCGTAATCGACCTCCGGTCGACCTGAATGAAGAACTTCCGGTCGAGGTCCCTGGGGCGCAGCTCCTTGAGGAAGTTGCTCACCAGCCGGTCTACCTCACTCGTAGCCCGTTCCGCTTGCGCGCGGCTGAGACGTATCCCGAGGGGAAAATCCTGGAAAGGCTTCCCCGTGTACGCTTGAATGAACCAGAATCGGTAATCGTCCAGAATATGCAGGTACATGTCGACCAGCGAAGGGAACGTGGCACCACGGTCCCGATACCGTTCCTTCACGGGGAGACTCCATATCGTCTGACAGTAACTCCGGAGCTTCCGGAAGTGGTACCGGTACAGGTCGCGGATCAGTTGAATTTCGCTGGTCATGGTCCTTCGACCGCATGTCCGGGTGGGACTAATCGAATGCGGCGCAGGAATTTCCAGACGATGACCCTCAGGATTGTGCTCGGCCGGGACCGTGCTACGACTTTCCCGAACGACTTGCACCCATCCGGAAGAAGTCGTCAAGCGTTGAAGCTGCCGGGGCCACCCTTGGAACGAATCTTCCGATTCTATACATTTGGCGTCGCTAGACGACCCCTTAGTTGGAAAAGGGTGCGAACAGTCGATGGCAGGGTCACTCACCGCGGAATTGGCCCGTTGCGAAGCGGAATGCTCTGGAGGCCCAAGGGCCGGGACGTAATCTAACGGAAGTGAATTTCGGGTTGTGGTCGCGGCCCGGCGTCTCGCCGCCATCATGTTCACCGACATGCTGGGGTTCACCGCTTCGGCTCAAGCCGGAAGCGAAGTTACGGCCACGATCGAGCTACGGGAGGCCGACGGAACGACCCAACTGTCTTTGACGAACCTCTGCGCATCGAAGGAGGCGTGCGAGGCGATGGTCAAGTACGGGGCGGCCGTTGGGGCCAAGAGGGCGTGGGACCGACTGGCCGAACTTCTCGCGAGGGAGCGAACATGAGTCCGACTCGAAAAGGCTCGCAGGGGGCCATCACTCCTTCAGAGCACGGGGCGACAAGTCGCACGGAGCCATCCGACTGGCGGGGCACGGCGATGTCCCGGATCCGTGACCTCATCCAGCAGGCCGACCCGTCAATCGTCGAGCAAGTGAAATGGCGGAAACCCTCGAATCCGGCGGGGATTCCCGTGTGGTACCACGACGGGATTATCTGCACGGGTGAGACCTACAAGAGCCACCTGCGGCTGACCTTCGCGCAGGGAGCCATGCTCCCGGACCCGAAGCGGCTCTTGAACTCCGGGCTGGAGGGGGGCACCCTGCGCGCGATTGTCATGCATGAGGGGGACGAGATTGACGCCGAGGCCTTCAAGTCCCTGATTCGGGCCGCCGTCACCCTGAACGCGTCCTCGATCCACCACTGAATCGGCCGCTCAGGCCCGAGTCGTGCGTGGCGCGAGGGGTCCTGTCCGGAGCGACCGGCGGGGCCGGAAACGTCCGGTCCGACGCGCGAGAGTCCGACTGGCGAGCGTGCGGTCCGGGACTGGGTTCAGGACCTTGTGCAAACAGCGCGGGCTGAGAGGGAGGCCCCGGCAAGCTCGGTTCGGGGAGCCTTCGACCACGCTTGTCCAACACAGAAGGGGCGGCCGCTCTTGCTGATCGGGCGAGGGTGTTCCGAATGGTCCTGATGCCGGGGCCAGGATTCGAACCTGGGAACTCCTTCGAGAGCAGATCTTGAGTCTGCCGCCTTTGGCCGCTCGGCCACCCCGGCTCGACCGGGGCGAGGAGCCGCGGGAGGTTATTCTTCTTCCGACTCCTCCTCGGGAGACTCGAGCTCCTCTTCAGGAAGAAACATCGCGAGGGCGCCTTCGCTCCGCGAGGCGGATCCGGGTCCTCCCGTTGGATTGGAACCACCGCCGGCGGGAACCGGGTGGATCGCAGTGCGTCGGGTTCGGCCACACCGCAGACATGTCCGCACGCGATGCCCTGCGCGGATCCGCGTCCGGACGGTTCGACCCTCGACCCAGAAGACCGAGCAACCCCGACAGTATAGGTCGCGGTACCCGGGCGGGAAGCGAACGTTGTACCGCATTCCAATTCGGCGAGCGAGGACAACGTACCGGTTGGCCAGCTCCGGATGGCCGGTCGTAGCCTCACGTTCGGCCAAGGCGAACAGGTCCGAGATGCGCGTCCGCGCGATGCGTACCATGCCGCCGGTACGTCGCCCCCGTCGACCGCCGGTCTTCACGGTTGGGGTCTCTGACAGACCGGGCAATAGGCCGCTGCCGCGGCGATGATCGCCCGGCAATGGACACAGTACTTGCCGCTCGGTGGCGCGGGAATCGGCCCGACCGCACCGGGGGGAACGGGAACGGCGTAGGGAACCGGTGCCCCCATCGGCGCGTACCGGGGAGGGGGCACGAACGACGGTGGGGGTGGAGGAAGGTACCCCATCGGTGCCGGGGCGGCGGGGGGAACGGACGCTGGCGTCGGCGACGGTGCCGGCGCTCCGACCTGAGGGAGCGTGTACCCGCACTTCACGCAGAACAGGGCCCCCTCCGGCGCGAGCTCGCCGCAGTGGAGACAGACCGGCACGCGAGGGGGAGAAGGTTAATGCCGTATATCATCGTCTGGTACCGTGGTGGCCCATCGGTCGGTCGGACTCGTCACTCGGGACCCGTCGCTCTACCACGAGCTGGCGGGGTTGCTTCGAGAGCGACGTTGGCCGACCGTGAGCTTGCTTCCCGGCCACCGGATCCCCGAGAGTGTCGCCGTCGTCCTCACGTCCCCCGAAGAGGCATATCTCATCGCCCATCCAAATGTGATCGCCGTCTCTGAGGGCCTCGACCGGCGCGCCCTCGGAGCAGCTGTCGAGCACGCGCTGGGACCGACCTCCTCCGAGGAGGAGATCATCGTTGGAATCGATCCGGGCCCCCGGCCGGGTTATGCCGTCCTCGCCGGTCCGACGGTGATCGGTCAGGGGAGTCTCGAGTCGCCAGAGGCCGCCGGAGTGTTCGCGAATCACCTGCGGCATCGCTTTGCAACACGACACGTCCTGTTCCGCGTCGGGACGGGGGACCCTCCGGCCCGCAACCGGATCGTGAACGCGCTCCTCTCTCACCAACGCTCGGTCGAGCTCGTGGACGAGCAGGGGACTACGCCCCATGGCCGGCGCCGACCGCGTGACGCGGCGGCGGCCCGCCTGATCGCACAGACCCGAGGCCAAGCTGTGCGCGAACGGATACCCGATAGCTTCACGAAGGGCGAGATCGCGAACCTTCAGCGGCTGAGCCGCGAGGGGAGCGACGGACGGGTGACGATCTCTCGCATGAGCGCCCACCGGGTCCTGAGGGGAGAGCTCACCCTCGCGGAGGCCGTTGAGGAGGCGATCAGTCGAAATCCCTCTTCCCGCCCGGTCCGACGGGGGGCCTCCCCGCGCGAACCCCTTTAACCCCGTAGTCGGTCGGTCCCGACGTGAAGTTCTCCCCCGAGGTCGAGCGACGCGCCCGCCGCGTTGCGCTCGAGAACGCGGTGGCCCATGAAGGCGCGGCTGAAGTGGGTCCAGTCGTCACCCGACTCCTCGCGACCGACCCCGAGCTTCGCTCCCACGCCGACGACGTGCGCGCGCTCGTTTCGACCGTGATTTCCGAACTTCGGGAGTCGGCGCTCCCCGAGCTCGAGGAAGAGCTCGAGCGACTCGGAGGTCCGGAGTCCTCGCGTGCGAAGGCGGAGCGGACGGAGGGAGGCACTTTTCCAGAGCTGCCCGGGGCCGTTCGTGGCAAGGTCGTCCTACGCCTAGCGCCGTTTCCGAGCGGCGGGCTCCACATCGGGAGCGGGCGGATGCTCTTCGTCAATCAGTACTACCGCGAGCGTTACGATGGTCGGTTGCTCCTCGTCTTCGACGACACTGTCGGATCGGAGGAGAAGCGGGTCGAGACGGAGTTCTTCGATCTCATCCTCGGGGACCTCGAGCTCGCCGGGATCCGACCCGACGAGGTTCTCTACAAGTCCGACCGCGTCCCGGCACACTATCCATGGGCCCGGCGGGTTATCGAAAAGGGCGGGGCCTACGTGTGCCGGTGTCCTCCCGAGCTCCTCCGCGAGAACCGGGCGAAGGGCGTCGCGTGTCCAGAGCGCAGCCAGACCCCCGCCGAGACGCTGGCAGAGTGGGAGCGAATGCTCGCCGGCGCCTACGGGCCGGGTGAAGCCGTCCTGCGAATCCGGACCGATCTAGCGGACCCGGACCCCGCGTTCCGTGACCGGGTCCTTTTCCGCATCAGCGACCTGGACCATCCCAGAGTGGGCCGGAAATACCGGGTCTGGCCGCTGCTTGAGTTCTCCTGGGCGGTCGACGATGTCGAGCTCGGCGTGACGCATGTCCTGCGGGGAAAGGACCTTGTTATGGAGGATCGCATGGAGCGGTTTGTCTGGGATCTGCTCGGGATCACGGGACCGCCGTTCCTCCATTGGGGGCTCCTTCGGATCCGCGAGGCGAAGGTGGCGAAGAGCAAGGCGTACCGCGAAGTCAAGTCCGGGATCTACGATGGATGGGCCGACCCCCGCACTTGGTCGCTCCGTTCGCTAGACCGCCGCGGAATCTCGATGGAGGCGCTCCGGGACTTCACCCTCTCCTTCGGCCTATCCCTCGCGGACATCGAAGTCCCGGCCGAAACGCTCTACGCGGAAAACCGCAAGCGCATTGACGCAACGACCGCGCGGCGGTCGTTCGTCCCCGACCCCGTGAAGGTCACGGTCGAGGGGTATCCGTTTGATCTCGCCGAGGTCGCGCTCCCGAATCACCCAGACCGGGCCGAGCTCGGCACTCGCACCGTCCGCGCGGGTCCGGAGTTCTA
>JASHQX010000174.1 GCA_030038895.1 Thermoplasmata archaeon | reverse complement strand
GTCGCGGAGATCGCGCGCGCCCCCGCGGCCGCGGTCGACGGATTGCAGGCGTACGGCAAGGCCGTCGGAATCGCGTTCCAGATCCGGGACGATCTGCTCGACGTCTACGGGGACCCCGACCTTCTCGGCAAACCGCTCTATACGGATCTGCGCGAGGGGAACCCGACCCTCGTCTCTCTCGAGACCTACGATCGGCTTGACCCGCGCCGCCAGGCGGAGTTCGAACGCCTCTTCCAACTCCGGCACAAGCGTACCAAGCACCTCCTTCGACTGAAGGAACTGACAGACGGGACCGACGCGCCGACGGCCGTCGCCCGGGAGGCCGAGCAGTGGACCGAGCGCGCGATCCGGGCGCTCGAGCCCCTCCCGGGTGGCCCGTACCGCCGCCTCTTGGAGCGGCTCGCGCACGGAGTGGCCGACCGCCGGTTCTGACCGGGGCGGTCACGGCTGTCCCCCACGTCTGAAGGAGTCAGTCTCATCTACGGAAGCCCTCTCCATCGGGAGACGCCCGATGGCGAACCGGGGCCGGCTCAACCTGGCGACGCGTCCTCCTCACACCATCGAGGTAGGTTATTCGATGTGGCGACACCACGCCTACGTCACGCTGGACGGCCGCCGGGTCCGCGATGATCTGGAGTGGGATCCGCCGGGACGCGACTGGACTATGGACCTCCCCGGTTTACCTGAAAATCGGCTTCAGGTCCAGGTACGTTGCTTCTTCGATAAGGTCCATTATCCCCATTCCCACATCGTGGTCGCGAAATGGGGCGACGCCCGTCTGGTCATTCCACCCGCCGGGATGGACCCCGAACCCATGATGCGATCGGCCACTCCCCCCTTTTCGGTGTAAGGGTCCCCGATGGGCGTCGGGTCGGGAGGGCCCCCAAGTTCCCCGACCCCTTTTGCACCCCTCGGGGGCCCGGTCGAGCGGCCGCGGAGAGGGCCCCTTCCCAGTCGCCGTCCCTCGCGACCCTTAGGACTTCTCGAACGAAAGGTACATCTCCTCTACCTCGGCTCGGGACGGTTCGGAGCTCGAAGCGATGACTAGCTCGAGTGCCTCGGCGAGCACCCCGGTCGAGTTCGACCACCTGCCGCCGCGCTGGGAGCCGACGCCGGCCCGACCCCGCCTCCCTCTCGGGGTCGCGATCCTCGCCGTGCTCATCGCCGGATTCGCGGTCCTGATGGTCCTCGCGGGGCTCCTCTTCGTACTCGCCCAGTACGTCGGGAACGTCGTTCCCGCCTCGCTTGAGATCTTCCAGTCGATTGACCTGCTGGGGGCGGCGATCCTCGTCGTCCTCGGGGCGGCGCTCCTCGCCGTCGCGACGTCGCTCTGGCGTCAGGAGACCTGGGCGCTCTGGACGACGATCGTCCTCGTCTTCGGAACCACGGCCTACCTCTTCTTCACCGGATCGATCACGATCCTGTTCCTGGTCTTCGTCGTCCTGTTCATCTACCTCATCTCCGTGCGGCGCTACTTCTACTGATGCGACTGCTCCTCGCCCAGCTCGCGCCGACCCCGGGGGAGGTCGGGCGGAATACCGCGCGCGTCGCCGAGATCGTCCGGGTCGCTTCCGCGGATGTAGCGGTCTTCCCGGAGCTCTACCTTTCCGGATACCGCATCGGGGACCGGTTCCACCGGCTCGCGCTCCGGGAGGACGACGCGCCGACCGAGGTCCTGCGGGCCGCGGCGCGCGAGACGAAGACCACGATCGTGGTCGGGGCCCCCGTCGTCTCCGCCGAGCGCGCCGGGGAGGTCCACAACGCCGCGGTGGCGGTCCTCCCGTCGGAGGAGGTCTTCGTCCAGGTCAAGCGGTACCTCCCGACCTTCGGGCCGTTCGAGGAGGGGGTCCAGTTCACACCGGCGGAGTCGAGCCGACCCGTCGTCATCGGCCACCACGCGGTCGGCCTCGAGGTCTGCTACGACGTCTTCTTCCCCGAAGTTGCGCGGCAGCTCGCGCTCGCCGGTTCCGAGCTCCTGATCAACATCTCCGCGGCTCCGGTGACGAGCCGCCGACTCTTCGACCGGCTCCTCCCCGCTCGCGCGATCGAAAACGCCCTTCCCGTGGTCTACGTCAACCGGGTCGGCGTCGAGGACGGGATCGTCTTCGGAGGGGGGAGCGGGGCGTGGGACGCCCGGGGCGAACCCCTTACCGTGACCCCGCTCCCCGCCGTGCGGACCGGGCCGGACGAGACGGTCGGAGCCGTCGAGATCGACCCGACCGAGTCTGCAAGATGGCGACCGTTTCGGCCCGTCCTCCGCGACATAGCGAGCCGCCCCGGGGCGCCGGCGCCGACCTCGCTCTAGCCCCGCCATCGTTCAATTCGAGCGAGGGAGTTATAGCACTCCACGCCCCGATGGACCGCGGTGGCTCCTCCCCCGACCATCGCGCAGCAGCTGGCAGCGAAACAGCGAGAGATCTCGGTCGCCGAGTTCTTCGAGCGGAACCGCCAGATCCTCGGCTATGACAACCTCCAACGGGCTCTCCTCACCACGGTCAAGGAGGCGGTCGACAACGGGATCGACGCGAGCGAGGAAGCCCGGATCCTTCCCGAGATCCTCGTCGAGATCTCCAAGGAAGGCGAGGATCGCTACCGGGTCGCGGTCACCGATAGTGGTCCCGGAATCCTCCGCAAGGAGATGCCGAACGTCTTCGGCCGGCTCCTCTACGGCTCGCGATTCCACGCGAACCGCCAGGCGAGGGGGCAGCAGGGGATCGGGATCTCCGCGGCCGTCCTCTACGCGAACCTGACGACCGCGCAGCCCGCGCGGATCGTCTCCAAGGTCGAGGAGGAGGAAGCGGCCCACGTCCTCGAGCTCGTCCTCGACACCCACAAGAACCAGCCTCGGGTGCTCGTCGACGACCTCGAGATCTGGGACCGAGCGCACGGGACTCGGATCGAGCTCGTCCTGAAGGCTCGGTACGTCCGGGGTCGGCAGTCGCCGCTCGAGTACCTACGCGGGACGGCGATCGTCAACCCCCACGCCCGGATCGTCCTGGTGGAGCCAGACGGGACCCGCGTGACGCTCGAGCGGGCGTCGACCGAGCTCCCCGCGCTCCCCGAGGAGACTCCGCCGCACCCGTTCGGGCTCGAGCTGGGAGAGCTCGGCTACCTACTGAAGCAGACCCGACGCGCGACCCTCCTCGAGTTCCTGACGAAGGATCTCCAGGGAGTGAGTGTACGCACCGGGAAGGACGTGCTCGAGCGGTCCGGTCTCAAGCCGTCGGACGGACCGGCCTCGGTCGCCGCGCAATCCCAGACCCGGCTCCTCGAGAGCCTGCATAGCGCTACGCTCCTTCCCCCGTCGGCGACCGGTCTCTCGCCGATCGGCTCGATGCTCATCAAGCGCGGGCTCCGCAACGTCTTGGGCGAGTTCCGTCCTGAGTTCTACTCTCCCCCGGTGAGCCGACCTCCCCGGGTTCGGGGCGGGTTCCCGTTCATGGTGGAGGTCGGGCTCGTCTACGGTGGGAACCTGCCGGTGGACCAGCCGGTTCAGATTCTGCGGTTCGCGAACCGGGTCCCGCTGCTCTTCCAACAAGGCGCGTGCGCGATCACGAACGCCATTGCGAACATGGACTGGCGCCGTTACGGTCTCGAGCAGAAGGGCGGCGCCGGCGTGCCGGCCGGGCCGGCGGTGATCCTCGTGCACGTCGCGTCGACCAAGATCCCGTTCACGAGCGAGGCGAAGGAGGCGATCGCCGAGGACCCCGAGTTCGACCGGGAGATCACCCTCGCCCTGCAGGCGGCCGCGCGCCACCTCCGCACGCACCTGTCCCGGAAGAGCCGGAGGGACTTCGCGGGGGAGAAGTTCGAGATCATCCAGCGGATCCTCCCGAAGCTCGCCGAGAAGACCAGCCACCTCGTGGGAAAGCCGGTGCCGGACCTCACTCCCGTCATCACGAGGATCATGGACGTAGTGAACGTTGACGCCCAAGTTACGACCGACCCGAACGGCGTCCGGGTCCCGGTTGAAGTGACGAACTATACCCCCCGCCCCCGCGTCCTCGAGGTGTTCTGCGAAATTCCGCCGGAAGAGTTCGCGGTCGCCCGGTTCGACCCCGCGCCCGACGGGACCGAGCCCGCGCTCGGCCGGGCGTGGTGGACGCTCCCGAAGCTCGCGCCGAACGGACGAACGAAGCTCGTCCTCACCTTCCCGCCGAAGACCGACGTGGAGACGAGCGATCTTGACTGGTTCATCGCCGGGATCGACGAGGGCCA
>JASHQX010000173.1 GCA_030038895.1 Thermoplasmata archaeon | reverse complement strand
CCAGCCGTGTCCCGTGCTATTGTGTTTCTAGCCTAGCTATTTATTTTACCCTGTTGATACATACCTCGCCATGAACGACTTCGAGTCGGAAGATCGGCGAGTCCCCCGGGCGAGAGCGGGCGCAGGATACGGCCTCCTTCCATCGAGGGCCGGGCCGGTCGGAGAGTACGTTTCTCTCGAGTTTCCAAGGGAGAGCGTATCGTGGGTGATCAATCCGGCGGGATCCGCACCCCGCGGGAAATCGAGGTTCAGGATCCGTACCTGAGGCCCACCTCACCGCTCCCCATCGCTATCGACCACCGCGTTTCGCGAAGGGATCGTGCTCGAGCGAAGTGCCGTGGCGCTCGGAAGCCGAGGACCGAAAACCCGAGGGATGCGGGTGACTTCCGCGATGGTTGAGGGCCGGCCGTCCGGAACTCGGACGGCATCATCGTCCGGCCGGTTGGTCGGGAGCGAATAGGAACGGGCAAAATTGCAGAGACCCGCGTCGGCACCGAACGACCAACCATCCGCGGGGACGAGTGGTTTTCCGGCCTCGACCGGCTCAACCGGTCTTGACCCCACACGTAAGAATCCCTCCCGGGATGTCCGATTGTGAGCAGCGCTGAGCCGAACCCGGCGACGGACGATCCGCCGTCCGGGAGCGTCACGTCGATCTTCCTCTGGGGCGACGACCGACCCAGCGTGAATTACGACGCGCGGGCCCTGGCGCGCGAGCTTGACCCCCAGTTCCGGTGGGTGGAGGTCTCGACCGAGGAGTACGGAAAACACGTGACCGCCGAAGGGTTCGATTCGTTCCTCCCGTCCGAGTTCGATCCCGAGGCGGGTCGAGAAGTCCTACTCTGGACCTATCTCATCCCCGATCGCCGTCGGAGACGGTTCGACATGAACCGCTTCCTCCAGCTCCCGGAGCCGATCCAGCTCGCGATCGGCTCGATGCTGAGTCGAGAGCCTCCGCGTCTCCTCGCGGTGGCGAATGTCGACCGCCTGGGGGCGTACGACCCGGCGGGGACCGGGTTCTATGCTGAGTTCATCGACTGGCTCAACGACCATGATATCACCTTGATGGTCACCTCGGTGGGAGGACCCCAGCTGGAGCGGATCGATTTCGAGTACTCCGTGCAGGCCCCGCCCCCGGACTCGTCGGGCCGCAACCCCGCCCTCGGGATTTGCCACTGGGGCGACTGCTCGAACTGCATCTTCCGAGAGCTGTACGAAAGCGGCCGCATGCGCTGTCTCTCGGCCCAGTTACGGGGCCCGCCTCCGGTCGAGGCCCACTCCGACGTCCGACCCTAAGCGGTGTCCGACCCCCGTTCGGGGGGCTCCGTCGGCGCCACGGACGGCGGGGGAACGCCCTTTTCGCCCGGTGAGGGGGCGATGGCCGAGAGGTCCGGAGGGGGCGGCACCTCGCGCCACTCCTCGGGCGGGGGTGGCGGCGGGGCCGGCGGCGACGGACGCCGCCTGCGGACAAGGACGATCGCGAGGAGGATCCCGAGGGCGATCGCACCCGCGGCCAACGCCGCGATGATCCACCCTCCCTCGGTCCCGATCCCTCCCGACGCAGTGCCGCTCGCGGCGAAGTTGACAGTGACCGTCACATTCCGGCCAGCGACCGTGAAGTAACCGGCGCGGTCAACCGTGTACCCCGGGGCCCCGGTCACGGCGTACGAGTAGGTGCCGTTCGGGGCGTCCAACACCAGGGACGACGCCGAGGTGTTCGCGACCCGGAGCGAGCTGTTGATCCCCCAGACCGCTCCCGAGGGCAACCCCGACTCCTTGAATGTCACCGAATAGAGCGAAAATGGCACGAGGGGGACGAAGTCGCCTCCGCGCGTGATCCAGCCGGACGCGTTGTACGGCAGGACCCCGTACGGGTCGCTCGCGGTGCCGTAGTTCGACCAGTAGTTGCCTCCCTGGTAGTCGGTGCTGACGATGCTGCCGTTCAGCGAGGTCCCGAGGACCGTGCGCGTGACTCCGGTCCCTTCCCGGGTGACGTTCCATGTGTCGGAATACTGCGCGGGTGCGCAGACGTTCTGGCACGACAGCGGGTCGAACGCCGGGGTGTAGGCCGTGACGGGCACCGAGAAGTAGTTGTTGTAAACGAGATCACCGGATTCCGATTCCCAGAGACCCGTCTGGTTCGCAGGGTTCTCGAGTACGTTTTGGGGCTTAGACGCCGCAACGCCGGTGACGAGGAAGGAGTTCCCCCAGATGGTGTTGTTCCGCCCCCCGTAGAGCGCGAGCCCGATTCCCTGGTCGTCGAAGGTGTTGCCGGCGATGAGGTTCCCCGTGGAGTTCCAGAAGATCGTTTCGCCGAGAGGGTAGAAGGAGAAGAGCGAGGCGGAGAGCCAGCCGGTGATGTGCGGCCCCCCGATCAGGGTGACGTTCGAGACGTTCCAGAACTCGAGCTGCAGGTTGTTCGTGGTGGACAGGCCGAACGGATAGATCCCGTTCGAGGTGTTGAGCATGTAGCTCGGGTAGGTGATCGAGAACGGCGTCGGGGTGATCCGGACGAACGCCGTCGTGGAGATCAGGAGCAGGCCCGGGAAGACGGGGAACTGGAAGTCGTTCCATTGGGCGAACTCACCGTCCAGATTGCCGGGCTCGTTGTCGTAGAGGACGTACGGGTCGGCCGCGGTGCCCGAGCCAGACTGGGCGAAGACGGCCAGCTCGGAATTGCCGATCGCGATCAGGGGAGTGTAGATCCCCAGCGACGGCTTCGAGGTCAGGTCGACCGTCCGGTCGACGGTCCCGTTCGGGTTGCCGTTCGCGAGAACCCAGCTCGTCGGCGCGTATTCGCTCAGGCGGAAGTCGAAGTAAAATTGTCCGCTGTTGGGAAGAGACATGGTAGTGACACCCGAGGGCGAGGAGAAGACCCACTGCGCACTGCTCGCGTGGCGGCTCGCCCCGGGGTTCACGAGGATGAGGGTGGGAGCCGGATCGAGATCCACGATGACCGTCCGCTCGCCCGGAGGGCTGGTGGAGTTCCAAAGACCCTCAAGGAACGACGGGCCGATGGAAAGCCGTGCCACGGAGGAGTTCCCAACGTAGTACGAAGCGACGCCATCGCTCGTTTCGCCGGTGTCCGCGCCGGCGTTGACGGCCGAGGGGACCGGGCGGTACGTGCCGGCCGACGCGTTCCAGTACGCGATAGTGGCGGTGGCGTTCAGCTGGTAGAACGTCGTGGTGTCGCCATTGTCGTTGCCGAGGAGGGAGAGCTCGATGTCGTTGATGAGCCCGATTCCGTCGTACGCCTCCCCGTTGACCTGGAAGTACGCCGGCGGAGCCGCGACGCGCGGGGGTCCCAGGGAGGAGTTGAAGATGACGTAGTCGAAGGACCCGCTCCGGATCTCGGTCGAGTTCGCGACGGTATAATTGAAAAACGCGGCAGGACGGCCGGAAATCGACGTTGAATTGAGGTAGAAGGTCAGGGAGAAGGGATAGTGGATCGTGAAGGTCGGTCCGACCGCGAGGTAGAGCACGGGGGCGTAGAGGGTCCCATTCGGGCCGTGGGCGTAGAAGACGTTAGAGGAAATGTTGCCGGATAGGTTCGTGAAGTTCCAGATGTTGTCACCAAAGACGAGCTGGCCAGAGCTTGGCGTATAACTCACGAAGTTCTGGGTCCAGAACGTGTAGTTCGTGGTACCGAACAGGGTGACGTTCGTGAGCACCGAGTTGAGCTGGACGCCGAACATGTCGGGTCCGTCTCCGTCCACGTAGACCGAATCGGCCTCGGTGAAGTTGATCGTCCCGCGGGCGCTCGAAGTATTCAGAATGTATCCCGCCATCGCGCCCGCGACGTCCCTCAAACCGATGTCGGCGACGCCCATCGGAGCGGGCGCCTCGGCGTACGTGGGAGCGACCGGCTGGCCGGCATGATGCCCTTCCGCAAGAAGGTTCGGGAAGTGGACGTCCGCCATCGGGGCCCCGCTCCGCGCGAGTTCCTCCCGCATCAGTTCCGCGCGAGATGGAAGCGCGCTCGTGGTCCCTAGGACAGGTTCCGAGGCCCGGGCGGCGGCGAGTCGGGAAGCGCCATCGAATGAAGGAGGGATGTGAGAGGAGTTCCCTCCGAGGGGGGACGGGCGTAGAGGGCTGAGTCCCCCTGTGAGCACAAACGTGGAGGGCAAGGCGATCAGAACGGCCACGCCCACCACGACGAGCGCTTCCGCGCGAGCCCTCGTCATGGGCCTTACGAAAACATCCGTTGGACCAGGGATATTCCTCTTGGGGTAGACGCCAATCGTGTTTCCAGAACCCCGCCCGGGGCGCAGGAGCTGCCCGTCGCAGGCCCAGTCGGCGTCAGGTGGATCGCTGGTGGGGAGGAAATGGGGAGTCGACTACGCCGAGGCGCCCGCACGAACCCCAGCAGGGAGGTCGGGGGATGCCGGGGGCAGCCAACCACCTCGCTCAAGCCCGTGTACGACGTGGTCCGCGCACTCGCCGGGCTTCATTCGAGTCGCGTCGACCACGATCTCAGGGGCTTCGGGAGGCTCGTAGGGGTCGTCGATGCCGGTCATCTCGTGGATTTCCCCTGCGAGCGCCTTTCGGTAGAGCCCCTTCGGATCCCGCTCCATGCAAACCTCGAGAGGGGTCGAGACGTAGACCTCGACGAACCGTCCGATCTCTCGGCGCGCGTCGGCGCGCGAGGCCCGGTAGGGAGAGATGAGCGCGACGATCGGGATCGTTCCGTGGCGCGCGAGGACCTTCGCCACATATGCCACCCGGCGCGCGTGGGCTTCGCGGGATCTCCGATCGAAACCGAGGTCGGAACTCAACCCACGGCGAACGTCGTCGCCGTCGAGTACCTCGACCTCCCAGCCTCTCCCGGCGAGTCGGGGTAGGAGGGCGTTCGCGATGGTCGTCTTGCCCGCAGAGGGGAGCCCGGTGAGCCAGACACAGAAACCGGGGTAGGTTTGGCTCATCGGAACTCCCTTAGCTCCTCAAGGGGGCGGGGGATATTCGGGATGTGACTGTCATGGCCTTCGCCTTAGCATGTAGAATCTTGTGCTTATCTCGTACAGGGCCCCCGGCATTGACAGAGCTCGTCCCACAGGGGAGTTGGGGCCGACGATTCTCCCGAGAAGGTCTCACTCGATGAGGACGTTCGGGCGCCGGAGGATCTCCGCGACCTCGGGTCGCAGGAGCTCCGTCGGGAGAGGTCCCCCCTCCTTCAGCAGCTTCCGCAGTCGGGTCTGGCTGGTGTCGATCCGGTCGGAGGCCGGATGGGGGCACGACCGTGCGCTCGTAGTACCGCCGCACTTACGACAGTAGTACGACTCCTCGTACCGGAGCGGAACGACCCCGATGTCGTACTCGTCGAATATCCGGTGCGCGGCGTACGGGTCGTAATAGGTCCCCACCCCGGCCTGGTCTCTCCCCACGATGTAGTGGCTGCACCCGAAGTTCTTGCGCACGATCGCGAGAAAGAGCGCCGCCTTCGGGCCCGCGTAGCGCATCGCGATCGATAGGGAACTCAGCACGACCCGCGACGGGGCGTAGTAGTTCCGTACGAGCGCCTCGTAGGCCTCTAGAATGATCTCGGGCCGGTAATCGCCCTGCTTCAGGCGGCCAACGACCGGGTGGATCAGCAGCCCGTCTACCTCCTCCCGCTCAAGCGTCACGCGCTGGAGGTACTCGTGCGCCACGTGGGGAGGGTTCCGGCATTGGTACGCCGAGACGGTCGACCACCCCTTGGACCGAAAGAGCTCCCGAGTCTCCCGAGGGGAAAGCTCGAGCCGGCCCACCGGCAGGGGCAGGCGACGCACGAGGTCGATCCGACCCGCGAGAGCGATATCCCCCCAGCTGGCGAGATCCGCGACATTGGGGTGGCGTGGGTCGGTCGTCGCGTAGATCGACTCGGCGAGGAACCGTCGGTCGTAGGGGAACTTCTCCTCGAGGTGGAGGATCCCGATGAGCTCGCCGGAGGGGTCCTCGAGCGCAAGGTCGTCGCCCGGGTTCGCCGTGTCGATTACCTCCCGATTCGCCGGGCCGGGGGGTGCCAAGAGGATCGGCATCGTCCACGGCAGCCCGTTCGGGAGACGCCCGCTCTGCTCGACGCTCAGAAGCTCGGCGGAGCCCATGAAGCCGGTGAGAGGGCTGTACGCCCCGATTCCGATCTTGTCGAGATCGTATAACTCGTCGATCGAGGGCCGCACTGTCGGGAGGTCGCGGCGTTCACGGGATCGACGGTCCTGGTCGGCTTCGGAGAGTTGGCGGTCGACCAGGTTCCCGCCATGGGCGGGAGGGATCATGATGGGAAGGAGTGCAGGGTTTCCCACCGGGGTCGGTTCGGGCAGGGCGACACGAACCCGGAGCGAACCGCCGTGTCGCGGTAGGCCTTGACGGCCACGGCGATCGCGGAGGATCCCCAGACCCGGGCGCGGTCCACCTCATCCCCCGAAACGTGCCCGTCGTTCGGTCCGACGTAGAAGCTCTCGGGGGGGACGACCAGCTTGCCGCCCCGGTGCTCGATCGCGCGGCGGAGCCGCCGAACGGTCGAGCCGGCGACCAACGGCTGTGGTTGCGTGCGGGTGTCGTAGACCGCCCAGAGGACGGAATAGATCGTTCGCTCCGGCATATGGTCGAGGAACCCCCGCACGGCTTTATCGAGTTCGGACCCGCCGGACGGGTAGCCGAGGAAAACCACCCCGGGACCGTGGATCTCTCGCGGATCCACTTCGGCTGCGTGCCGAGCCTCGTAGGCGTTAGACCACGTCACAGCGCTCGCGATCGATCGGGCGATGCTAACGGTACTATCCACGTGAGAGCTGTACACGACGTAAATCCACACCGCGACGCCCCGCACTAGGGTGTGGAACGTCGGTATTTCATTCAAAAGTCAAGCCGAGTTTACGACTGCCAACGGGCGCGCAGACCTCCGAGTGGAGTCTGACGCAATGCCGGGGTCGCGTACCGATGCAAGTTCAGGGCGCCGTCGGACCGGTTCCGGACCCCAGATCGGCGGTGGTCCAGAGCTCCTGTCGATACTGATCGAGCCATGGGAACGACCGGATCGAGTCTTCCACGGCGCGGGACCGTTCGTCGAATCTCCGCCAACGCTGAGGGGTAAGCCAGTCGAAGCCCTCGACCTTCTTCCCCATCCCGACGGTCGTCCCGAGGACTGCCACGCCCAGCGTGAGGAAGATGATCGCCGGAATTTCGGTGACGAGCGCGAGATACGTGGGCCAGATCGTGCCCGTGGCCAGTCCGACGCCCCAGATGACCGCGGCCGCGAACGCGAGTAACGTACCCCACAGAATCGGCCCCGCAGCATACGCGTGGCAACGGGCCGTCCGTCGAAAATCCACCGCCACCCGCGCGTACTCCTTCATCACGTCGCCGAGGGAAGAATCGGCCGCCGGTGCCTGGTCCGAGCCCTCGTGCACGCTGACGGTTCGCGCGAGTTCGAGTTCGGTCAGACGGATACGAGCGTACCCCGAAGTGACCATCCCTCCGACGGCGAACGACGCGACCGTCCCGAGGATCAGCGGGATCGCAATGAACTCGGCGGATGCGTCGGCGAGAGAGGTCGCGTCGGCGATGAGCAGGACGATGTAGGCCACTCCCGCGATGAGCGCGTAGATCAGGACCCTGCCCTCGGGTGTGTCGGGGCCCGGAGGGGTTGGGATTCGCGGGAGGGATATCTTCGATGGCGCGGGACTGGTGGAGGCAGTCACGTTGGCAAAACGGTCGAGCCGACCTAATGAACCTTCTCACGGTTCAGTGCGATGGGAACAGGGCCCCCGGGTGTCCCGTCCTGCGAAGATTGCCGAGTCCCCTGCCGTTGGCGCATATCAGCGGCCTCCTCCCCTTTGGAATCTTGAAGGCGAACCGGTAGGTAGGTTCAGACACAATCGGCGGCTGCTCTTTGAATCAGAGACCAAAGCTTCTTGAGGCCGGCACTCGCGTACCGGAGTCTGGGGCGCTTCGTGTGTGCCGACGGTAAAGACCCGGAGCTGGAATGACGTCCTCGACAATCTCGGCGAGAACCTGATCCGCCTCGGGACATCCCTTTCGGCCCTCTCCGAGAATCCGGCCACACCCACGAACGACCCTTCATTCTCCCAGGCGATGGAGAAGGCTGCTACGGGCTTCCGGCTCGCGTTCCGCCAAGCGAAGCCCGCGCTGGTGGCGGGCCAGAGCATATTTCTGCAGTTAACTCGAGCCAGCATCGAGGAGCTGGCCGCTTCCCATACGGTTTCCGGGATCGAGCACGCGGGCCGGGCGCATACGTTGGTCCATGAGGGTGTGCTGGTGTGCCAAGAGATGGTCGGGCTTCTCAACCTGATCGAACAAGGGTCCCAGACCGATCCCGAGCGTACCCGTCGCGCCTTCGTGCCCTCGCTGCGTCACCTTGCCGAGGTGACGGCGGCGACGGGCTGGGATTTGAGGTCCGTCTGTCACGAATACGACGCCGAGGTCCGACTCGCGGAATCGAGTGGAATGACCGTGAAGGATCTTGTGCCGGCGTCGATGGGCCTGCTGAACGACATGGGGAATGCCGCGGACGGCCTGCGCCAGGCACGAAGGGAGTGGTTCCGGGTGGGTCAGCGTCTCGCCTCGGCCCTGGGCACCGAGCCCGCGATTCCGCCGTCGCGCTCGGAACAGGGATAGTCCGAGTTTGGGCGCCGGCGAACGTATAGGCCAAGTGTTTTTGGACCCAAGGCGCGACCATGCCGAGTATCCTTCACCCTTGCCCAACTTGCGGACATCGGACCATGGACGAGTGTTGGGCGGTGGCTCAACGCCTGCCGCGAGAACGCAAAGGGCTCTGTCTTGACTGTCACGATGAGTGCTTATCGAGAGCGGGAGAGGGGGAACACCCCCCAACTCGGGTGTCCTCTGGCGAACGCGGACGCGTACCTCCTCGTCAAACCCTCTTCCGCGGTCGCTCGGAGGAAGCGAACTCGGTGTGAGCACGGAAGCCCCCTAGGGGGCCCTTGGGTGTGGGTCGCGTGCGCCCTGTCCGAGCCGGGTCCGACCTCCCGCCCTTCGGCACGAGGCAGGTGGCGTTGCTATCCTATGGCCGGCCAGCGGGCGCACGACTCTAGCGGAGCGCGATCCCTCCATTACGAGGTGAGAGTCGGCTCACAGGGGTGGGGGTCTCAAGCGGAATGTTTCTATAGTAGACCCATGCGTCTTTTTCGCCATGGCACCGGGTTTTGCCAAGTCTAGAGCGGTGTGGATTCTGCCGATCGTACTGGTCGTCTGCGGGTTGATGGTGGTCCCCGCTAGCGCCGTGCTCCTCAAGTCGGGAAGCGAGGGAGCGGCCTCGAGCGTTTCTCCAGCGGGTGAACTCGGGGGACACGTTGCACAGGGATCCTCAGTACCCGGTTCAACTCCCGGTGCAGGCATAGCCAACTCCTTCTCGAATCCGATTTTGGCCGATCACGGGTCAGTTCCGAGAGCGACGCCGGGCCAAACCGCCTCTGCGGTCAACGCCATCGACAGCGCGATCCGCACTCTCGAGACTCGAGGTGGGAATCCGGCTTCGATTGCCATGCTGGGCCGGCTCGCTGCGGGCATTCGGGACGGCACGATCAGCCCCCTAGTGGCTCAGCTTCCGAACATCAATGTTCTCCTTGGTCAAACGGGCACACCGGGCGCGTCGGTCGCCCCCTTCTACACCACCACACCCGCCCCCATGGGGATCGGAGACTTCGGAGTCGGCACGTCGACATACGAGCTCAACACATCGGCCATCCACGGCTCCCTCACGCTCAGCGCCTACAACGCGACTGGGGGTAGCCTGTACCAAGATTCGGGCGCGTACTATTGGAACGGTCAGCCGGCAAACTCCGAGGGGAGCCCCTACGATTCCGGTATCCAGCTCAACACGGTCCTGGCGAACGTTACCTTCCCGGGATCCTCCTCGGATCCGCTCGGCTCGGGCGTCTTCTGGACACAGAACGTTCCCGAGTTCTTCGGTAACAACATCACCTTCCTAGACAATATCTGGAACTTTTCCGCCCCGGGCGCGGTGTTGAACACGGGAACGCTCTACTCCTACGACGGAGTGCTCGTTCCGGGCGAGTTCTATTACGACTACGGGCCGACAATTCCCGTCGCTTTCCCGCTCACCCTCAACCTATACAACAACGCGACCGTCAACTCCTACGGACAGGACGTTCTGACCTACGGATATCGCCTCGTCGAGGGCACGGCCCCCGCAAAGGTGTACACCGGCATCTATGACACCATCATCTTCAACTCCCTCGGTGGTGGACTCACCCTCAAGCCCCAATTCCGCATCGACGGGTACTCGTACACGCCGAACGGGGCGTACTTCGACGCCGAGCTCGTCTTCTGCGGCCCGGCGGATGGATCGAACGCGGTGATCACGAATGCCAGCGGTCAGATGTCCCTCGCCTACCTGAACAGCTCCGGGAAGACCTGGGACGCCCCGGCTTCAGCGTATGACTACGGGACGAACACCGGCGAGACCTCGATTGGAGTCGCGGCCACATGGTCCGGAACCACCGTCAGCATCTCCCAGGGTCCCTCGATCCTCTACGGACTCTGGGGAACTCCGTCCGGGGTCGGCGTTCCGGCCGGCGCGGACCGCTTCTCGGGGACTCTCAGTCCAATCTACGGGTTCGCGTTTATCGGAGAGTTCTACGGGGGTCTTACGTACTTCCCCGCCTATGCGCCGTCGACCGCTACGGGCGTCGTATCGACGTTCCTTCCGCCAACCCCACCCACCGGGTGGACCGACTGGGGGCTTGAAGCGTACGCCGACGAGTACGCGAACCTGTCGGCGAACTTCACGGTTCCGCAGACGAGCTATTCGATCGCACTCTCGTCCCAGCCGGGGACGCTCAATGCCCCGCTTTACATGAACGGGGAGGCCCAAGCGACCGCCCTTGTCAAAGCCGTAACGGGAGGAACGGCCTCGCCGTACACTTTCTCGAACCTTGTGCTCAAGGTCGATCCGTACGCGGGCTACCTCAACGCGACGTTCAATCTGCTGAATGACTGGGGATTCCCGCTCTTCAATCTGGTCTACACAACCGGACTGACGACGCCGGTTCTGGTGAACCACGTGGCCCAGGGTCCGAACTGGGGGCCCGATACCGTATACACCTACCCCTACGGTCCCTACTACCAGTACAATCTCCCCAACGCGAGCCAACAGTTCGTTGACTACGGCGGCGTGGGGGACAGCTTCACGAACCTCTACCTGCCGTGCTTCCTCATACCGGCGGGCCTCTGCCTCGGCGGAGCGATTTCGCTCTGGGGCACGAACGGGGTCACCGTGAACAATATCACGGCGGCCTACGGCTCGTTTGGCGTCTGGGCGTCCAATGCCCCGAACACGAAGGTAGAGAACTCGGTCGGCACCGGTTACAGCTTTGCGTATATCTCGGGAGTCCCGACGTACTTCTTTGGCAACGCGTTCACCGTAGTCGCGTCGAGCGGTGCCATCGCTTGGAACGTCACTGGCACTTACTACAGCTACGGCATCTACGACATGGGCGGTACTGCGGGCTCGTTCACCTACATCAATGCGACCGAGTACGGCTTCGGCCTCTTGACGTTCTGGGCGAACGATAGCAAGCTGACCGACGTCTACACCGGCACCGACGGAGTCGGCGCCGTGATTGTGGGAGGGACGGACTTCTCTGTGTCCGGCGTGTGGGCCAACTACTACGGACGCGGAATCGCCACGGAAAACACCGAATCGGACATCACGATCTCGGGCGTAACGGCCACGAACGAGTCCGCCGGCGTCTTTCTCGAGAGCAATTCGAATGGCGTCAGTGTGAGTGGAGTGTCGGCCGCGACATACTCAGTCGGCGTCGAAAGCGATTCGAACGTGCCGGCTCCTATCTCGGGTACCATCGCTTCCGAATTCTCGGTCGGGGTCCTCGGATACGGCGCGGTCGACATGACCGCCACGGGCACGCACGGTACCGACCAGTCGATCGCGGTACTCCTCATCGACACCAGCGCTGCGTCCGTTACCGACACGTCGGTTTCCGACCTCTCCACCGGCGTGCTCGCGCTGTACACGACCGGCTCGTCGATCTCGGGAGTCAGTGCCACGAACGCAACGCTTTCCGGACTGTATAGCGCACCGGGCGAGGCCGTGAGCTACTACTGGCTCGGGGCGTACTTCCCGTTCGCGGCCGTAGTCTCTTGGGAGAACGAAGGACTGGGGGTCTGGAACGTGACCGCCACCACCTATGCGGCGGCGTTCTTCGACTACGACTCGGACGGCGCGACCGTCGGTACGCTCAATGCCACGGACGGCTCGTACGGCGTCGTGCTGAATGCTACGTTCAACAGTCTGTTCACGAACATCAACACGTATCAGGACTGGCAGGGGGTCGTGATGGGGGCCCCGAATGCCGAGTTCTATACCGAGTACAACACCATCACCATGAGCCGGTTTGTTGACGACACGAGCTACGGCGTCGCCCTCTACTCCGGGGCGTACGACAACCTCGTGTGGAACAACGCCTTCATCGGCAACAACGGGGCGACCACCACATACAGTTCGGCGCACATCCAGGCGTACTCGGCGGAGCCGTACAACGACTTCTACTACTGCTCGAACTACAACACCTGCACGTCCGGCGTGGGCAACTACTGGGCCGACTGGCACACCTACGGGCCGAACGGGTATCTGGCTCCGTACGCGATTACGGGCGGCGTGTACGATGAGTACCCCATCGGTCCCCAGGAAACGTTCACGGTGACGTTCACCGAGACCGGCCTGTCCTCTGGGACGAACTGGTCGGTGACGTTCAACGGGGCCACGCACAGCTCGACCACGTCGACGATCACGTTCACCGCGACGCTTGGGACGTACACGTTCTCGGTGAACGGTGTCCAGGGCTACCAGCTGCAGTCCGGACCGACCGGATCCGTGATCCTGACGGGCCAGCCGGCCTTGATCTCCGTGGTCTATACCTCCACGGCGCCACTCGCGACGCAATCGACCGTGAATGGCTACTTCTCGGTCGCGCTCATCATCGCGATCATCGCGCTCGTCCTCGCGCTGCTCGCGCTCTTGTGGAAGCGCGGCGGAAAGAAGCCCGAGACCGCGCCGGCGCCGCCGACTCCATGGACCCCGCCGTCCGGTGCGGCCGGGGGCCCAACGAGCGGCCCGGGAGCCGGAGGGACGACAGGCGGTGGTGGACAGACGTGGAGCGAAGGGAGCGGCGGAGGCGCCGGAACTCCCCCCAGCAGCTAGTCGAGACCTCCATCGGTGAGTCGAACCCTTTCCCCTTTCCCGAGCCTTCACGGCTCGGGAAGTTTGTTCTTTCTCCGACCCCTCGCCTGCTCGTAGCGGTCCATCCGACTCACTATCGAGTCCTATCGCACGCCCACAGCCCCGAAAGGGCCTAACGGAAGAATCCCACCGTGATCGGCCTATGCACCGTCTCGAACCGTGTACGAGCCGCCGGGCAAGGGAACGGTTCGGCTCCGGCGCGAGCGGGGTGGGGTCTTTACGCCGCCGGGGTCTCGATCTGAATCAACCGGCTGGATTCCGGCCTCGACGACCTGCGGGGGGTTCGTTCCATGTAATGGAACGCGGCGTCGAACACCCGGTCCCGAAGGCTGGAGAAGTCCGTCCAGCGGAAAAGGGAAGGTTCGAGATAGCACGCCAGGGCGCACTTGTTGCACGACTCGTAC
>JASHQX010000172.1 GCA_030038895.1 Thermoplasmata archaeon | reverse complement strand
GGAGATCTCCCGCTTCTAAGACCTTCCCTGCGAGATGGGGGATTTCGGGCTCCCCGACTGCCGAGGGGAAAAGCGATAGGGAAAGAACGCTGCGGGGGACGATGCATCGCCGTGGCTGGGACCAGCTCGCGAAATGGCGCGACTTCCGCATGGGGGAGGGCGGGGACCTCTGGCACCGTGCGATCATTGATCCGACGCTCCTCGAAGTAGTCGGTCCGGTGCGAGGCCTCTCCGTCCTTGACCTCGCATGTGGCAACGGTTACCTCACGCGTCGCTGGGCGCGCGAGGGCGCGATGCGATCGGTCGGAGTCGAGCACTCCCGACCCACGCTGGCGCTCGCGCGCCGGCGGGAGCGCGCGAACCCGACCGGTGCCGAATTCCTCGATCGGGACGCACGAAAACTCTCGGGGTTCGCCTCGGGCACCTTCGATCTCGTGGTGTCGAACATGGCCCTGCAGGACATACGGAACGCCCGGGGAGCGGTCCGGGAGGTCGCCCGTATCCTTCGTCCGGACGGCCGTTTCGTCTTCTCCCTCTCGCACCCCTGCTTCGACCTCGACGACCGGTCCGGCTGGGTGGTGGAACGCGTGCGTGAGCCGGACGGTCACTGGCACGATGTCGTCTGGAGAAAGGTCCGGGCCTACCGTGACGAACGCTCCGTCGACGTCTCCTGGGATATCTCCGACCGGGAGACCGGCTGGACGACCGGCTACCACCGGACGCTGACGACCTACTCCCGGTGGTTGCGCGAGGCCGGCCTCGCGATCACGCGCCTCGAGGAACCAAGTCCCCTACCCGAGGCGATTCGGGGCACTCCGCAGGGCTCGTACATGCTGGAGGTCCCCCTTCACCTCGTGGTCGAGGCACGGTTCCTCCCTTCCGGCGCCCCCAGGAGGGGCGACCGGGCTCTCACGCGACCGGGGTCGCGATCGTCGGCAGGTAATCGTCCGAAAGAGTCCCCACGATCGGGATCCGGTGACCGCAGGCGACGCAGCGGTTCTGTTCGTCGAGGTTCCACGACCGGATTGTGAACCCGAACCGCTCGACCACGACGTCCCCGCACTTCGGGCAGTAGGTGTGCTCGAGCGGGTGACCCCAGACGTTCCCGAGGTAGACATAGTCCAATCCCTCGGCTTTCGCGACGGCGTGAAGCCGCTCCAGGGTCGCGACCGGAGTCTCCGGGAGGTCCATCATCTTGTAGTCGGGATGGAGCCGCAACAGGTGGAACGGGGTCTCAGGGCCGAGGCGCTCGACGATGAACCGTGCCAAGCGGCGGGTCGCATCGACCGACTCCCCGACCTGGGGTACGATGAGGTCGGTGACCTCGATATGGACCCCGCGGCGCTTCAGTCCCTCCGCCGTCTCGTAGATCGGCTCCGGACCCTTGGCCGCGATGTACTTCCGGAGGAACCCGGCCTCACCGCTTCCCTTGAAATCGATACTGACCGCATCCAGGTGTGGGCCGATTGCTTCGACCGCCTCCGGGGTCATGTAGCCGTTCGTGACGAAGTTCGCGAAGAGTCCGGCCGCATGCGCCTCCTGCATCACGTCTAGCGCGTACTCGGCGAAGATGGTGGGTTCGTTGTACGTGAACGTCACGCCTTGGCAACCGTACCGGCGGGCACCCTGGACCGCGGCTTTTGGCGAAAGGGACCGGCCGACGACCTCTCGCTCCTGGGAGATCTCGGCGTTCTGGCAATATTGACACCGCCAGTTGCATCCGACGGTTCCGATCGAGTACACCCGGGTCCCCGGGTGGAAGTGGGACAGGGGCTTCTTCTCGACCGGGTCGACTTGGATCGCCGAGGCCTTTCCGTAACTCAGGAGCACCAGCCTGCCCCCGACGTTCTTGCGAACGAAACAGAACCCGTGGGAGCCGGACGGGATGGCGCAGTACCGAGCGCAGGCGGTACACCGAACTTTCCCGCCGTCGAGCGGTTCGTAGAGCGTTGCCGGATGGCCCTCCGCGACCGCCATGGTCCCCTATCTTCCCTAGGCGCGTGCCCCTCAATAACCCTCGCGGCTTCGCCGGCGTATCGACACGAAGTTTCATCAGGCCCGGGGGCCGGTCCCCGCTCGATGTCCTCTCGCCCTCCGGCCGCCGGGTCCGATACAGATGCGGGAGCCGTCGAGGCGGCGGTCAGCGCGCAGATCGCCCCGTCGCCGGAGCTCCTCGAACGGGTCGCGCGCGTCCGGACGGAGCTCGTCCGCCGGGTCGAGGAGGCGGCGAAGGCGCGAGGAAGCCCGCTCGTCCGTGCGCTGGTGGCCGGCAGCGCGGCGCGAGGAACTTTCCTCCAGGACCGCCTCGACATCGATCTCTTCCTACTCTTCCCGCCCGAGCTCCCGCGGGACCGGCTGCGGGAGGAGGGGCTCGCGCTCGGTCGCGCGGTTCTCACGGAGCCCGAGACGCGATACGCCGAGCACCCCTACCTCCGCGGCAAGTTCGAAGGATTCGCGGTCGACGCGGTCCCGGGGTACGCTGTCTCGGACTCAGCCCATCCGCTTTCGGCCGTCGATCGGACCCCGTTTCACCAGGCGTACCTCACCGAGCGGGAGACGCCCGAGACCGTTCGCGAGATTCGGCTCACGAAGCAGTTCCTCCGCGCCATCGGAGTCTACGGCTCCGAGGCCCGGACCGAAGGGGTGTCGGGCTACCTCGTCGAGCTCCTGATCGTCCGATTCGGAACCTTCCACGCCCTCCTCACCGAGGCCCGTAGGTGGCGGATCCCGGTCCGATTGACCGAACCCGATCAGGAGCCTCCGCGGCTTCCAGAGAACGTGGCGCTGATCCTCCCCGATCCGGTCGATCCGCACCGGAACGTCGCGAGCGCCCTCTCGCGTCGCAATCTGGGATTGCTCATCCTCGCCGCCGGCGCGTACCTCGACCGGCCGAGCGAGCAGTGGTTCGAGATTGCCCTCCCGGCGAGACTGACGCGGGACGACGCGCTCGCCCGAATTCAGGTACGGGGCACCCATGTGACCGTCGTGACCCTCCCCCGGCCCGACCTCGTCGACGATACCCTCTACCCGCAGGTCCGAAAGGCCGGCCGCGCCATTGCGGAGGAGCTCACCCGATCGGAATTCCCTCCCCTCGGCTGGGCGCTGGCGGTCGACGGTTCGCGGGTGTACCTTGTGTTCGAGGTCCCCCATTCTCGCCGCTCCGCCGTGCGGATGCAGGACGGGCCCCCCGCGGGAATCGACCGCGTGGGAAACTTCCTCGAAAAGTGGACTTCTCCCGAGGCACCGCTCCTCCAGGGGCCGTACGTGCGAGAGGATGGGAGCCTCGCGGTCGAAACCCGGAGAAAGGAGCAGACCGTCGAGGAGGTCCTGCGGGGGGTGTTCCCGCGGCTCTCGCTCGGCAGGGACCTCACGCCCTCCGACCCGAAGGAGGTGACGATCCAGCCCCTCGCCGAGGTCGCGGAGAGCCCCGGGCTACTCGTTGCGCTTCGCGAGCTCCTCGATAAGCGACTCCCCTGGCTCGGCAGGCCTTCCCCCTCGAGAGCGTAGGGGCGATCCCGCCCCGAGAGCGAGGACCAACCGACGGAACTTTCGAAGGGCCAACTATAGCGTGGCCGAGACGTTAACCAGTACGAACCAGAGCGCGAGCCACCCGAAGAACTCCATCGCGAGCAGCCCCCCCCAGTCTCCTGTAGTGAAGAGCGACGAGCGCGGGCGAAGGCGGCGGACGATGTAGGGGGTCAGGATCAGGACTAGGACCCCGATTCCGAACGGGACGAACCCGCTGATCCCCTGGGTCGTCAACACCCATGCGAATATTCCGAGGACGATCGCGAAGAGGCAGAACAGGATGAAGCTGTAGGTGAGCTCGAACTCCTTCGTCACGAAACCGACCTCGTCGAACGCCGGGAACTCAAACGCCGGCTCCTCCTCTTCCTCCGGCTTTCGACGGACCTTCTTCGCCATTCGCTAGCCTCCGTGGGCCCGTTGCGCGCGACGGAAGAGTTCCTCAGCGTGGTAGGAGCTGCGGACGAGCGGCCCCGCCTCCACACCGGCGAAGCCGAGGGCGAGGGCGCGCTCACGGAGCGACGTGAACTCGCCCGGCGGGATGTACCGGGCGACCGGCACGTGCTCCGGGCCGGGGCGGAGGTACTGCCCGAGGGTGAGTAGGTCGACCCCCGAGGAACGGAGGTCGCGGAATGCAACGTCGAGCTCGTCGGCGGCTTCGCCGAGCCCGAGCATCACCGAGCTCTTCGTCACGATCCCCGACGGCCCCGTGCGTCGCGCGGCGGCGAGGACCGAGAGGGAACGGTCGTACCCCGCGCGCGGGTCTCGCACCCGAGGGGAGATCGATCGGACGGTCTCGAGGTTGTGCGCGAGGACGTCGGGCGGGGAGGACCAGAGGACCTCGAGGGCCTCCGGACGACCGCCGAGATCGCCGATGAGTAGCTCGACTAGCGTAGACGGCGAGGCGGAACGGATCCGCTCGACCGTCTCCGCGAGGAGGGAGGCCCCGCCATCGGGGAGATCGTCCCGGCAGACCTGGGTGAGCACGACGTAGCGTAACCCCCAGCGCCCGACCGCCCGCGCGACCCGCTCTGGCTCGGTCCGGTCCACCCTGCCTCGGGGCCAGTGGGTGGTCACGGCGCAGAACCCGCACCGACGGGTACACTCCGTCCCGAGGAGCATCAGAGTCGCCGTCCCGGCCGACCAGCACTCCGAAAGGTTGGGGCACCGCGCCTCGCGGCAGACGGTCTCGAGGCCGAGGTTCTCGAGGATCCCCCGGACCTCGGGGTACGCCGGGCCGTGGGGCGGGTGAACCTTGATCCAAGGCGGCAGCGAGCGCCCGCTGACCGGCAAGGCGTCCGCCCCCTCCGATGTCGCCACGCGCCCGCGAGCGGGGGGGGCTCCTTAGCGTTTACGTCCGCGACCGCGTCCGAGCCGCTCCTCGAGGAGCGTCGCGAGGAAGCTCGCCGGCATCTCGTCCATCGCGACCTGACTCGATTCGCCGGACGCGCCGGTCTCGAGGGTCACCAGACCGTCTCGCTCGAGCTCCTTCAGGGTCCGCCAGAACGTCGTGCGGCTCATCGGCGGGGCCCCGAGCTCCTCGAGGAGCGCGGCGTGGTTCGAGCGGAGCTTCTGGCTGGGCGTGCTCGTCGCGCGGCCCTTGAGCGTACGCGAAAGCGAGAGGAGTACGCCGAGCTCCTGCGTCGAGAGGGTCTCGAGCTGGGTCTCGGTGACGGTGGGGAGGAGCGATCCTTTCGCCCGGCGGACATGTTCGCCCGAAATCGATTCGGCACCCGCGTCCTCCGCGAGGTGCGCCGCGCCGCTCAGGATCTCGAGCGCGAACCTCGCGTCGCCGTTCGGCGCGGCGATCCGAGCGATCTGGTCGAGGACGTCGGGGTCGAAACTGCCCGGTCGCAGCGCGAGCTCCGCCCGGACCGCGAGGATGTCGCGGAGCGCCTCCCGGTCGTACGGCTCGAGGGCGAGACGGTGGGTGACCCCGAAGCTCGATCGGCTCGCGGCGTCGAGGTAGGGCAGGAGGTCCTCGAGGGCGATCAGTACGAGCGAGATCGAGCCGAGCTCGACCTCGCGCGATCGGGAGAGGAGGTAGACGAGCTTCGTCTCCTGACGGACGAGACTCGATGCCTCGTCTAGGAGGACGAGGAGATGCCGCGGATTCTTGTGGATCCCCTGCTCGAAGACGTCGAGCATTTCCGACAGACTGTACCCCCGGTCCGGCAGCGATACAT
>JASHQX010000171.1 GCA_030038895.1 Thermoplasmata archaeon | reverse complement strand
CGGTTTGCGCTCCTGCGGTATAACCACAACCGCCACGGCCGGACCTTCGGCGCCGCGAGGGTTCCGAAGACGCGGACCTCGAGGCAAAGCCGCTCGCGGAGCTCCTTCACGCGCTCCGCGGTCGCGGTCCCGTGCCAGCGGTGGTTCGCGGGATCCCACTGCAGACCTAGGTCGCGCAGGTACGCCCGGTTCGCGTAGGTCGCGGCGCTCCCGGGCAGGAGCACGGTGCGGGCGTCGTTCGAAGGGGTTTCCGAGGCGCTCTGCGCGCTCATCGCGGTCATTGACACGAAGTGATCGCGGAGGCCGCCCAAGCGGCGAATCGAGCTGCGAGGGCGGCCATGTCCCCATTATCCTCGCCGAGCGAAGCGAGGGAACGCCCGCGCGCGAAGAGCGCGCGCGCGAGGTTAATGTGGGACCCGCGCGGTCGATGACGGGATCGCGATGAGCCCGCGCGACGGACCACGAGATAGTCGTGCCAGACGGGCAAGGATCCAGATCGTTACTCGAACGGATTATCTACCGTGCATCTGCCTCCGGACACTATCACTTGGGCACGATCTCCAGACAGGACTACCCCACCTAGCCCTAGTATGCTGGGAAGGTCGGAGTTCGATGATCAGTAGAACAAGGTGTCAAAGGCCGGCTCCTTCAAGAACCATCTTTCAGGCCGCAGGTAAGCCGAGCAGCCGTGACCGAACGGACATTCCCCGACGGGCCCAGAGACGACTAGACGCCGTACTCTCTCTGAGGTCCTATCCGGGATTCGGTCACAGCTTGGAGTGGGAATGCGACAGTGCGCCCGGCCGAACTCCCAAAGAATGTCATCAAGATGAGTCGCGGCCAGGGGAAGTTTATCTCCGAGGTGGTCAAACGCGAGCAAAACCTCGCTCCGGACCGCGTTGTCTTCCTCGCTCGTGATCGGAGTGCCGAGTCGAATCTTTCTCTCAAGGTCCGGATTCTCGACTCTGACTATTCCCGTCCGCAACGCGAGACGTTGAAGTATGTTATCGGCCGGGACATGGACATGCCACGGATCCAAGACGTGAATCCACCCACGTCGTTCTAGGAACTTGATGAGCAGGAAAGATTTCTTGGATAAGGGATCCCGATAGGCCTCGAAATCCTTCAAGATTTCAAGGAGACCGTTCCCCTGGGGGGCGACCAAGAATCCGCGCGACGCCTCAACCACCTTCAATGCCGAACCATCGAATCTTCGCTGTAGCACACGACCGGCGTCGCGGAGCAGGTTTGCACGTTCCTCCGGGCCGGAGATCTTGGCACTCTTGGAGTCTGGGGAAGTGAAAGCTTCCAGCACCCGGCCACGATCGATCGTTTCCATCGACTTGGCGGAGAAGAACGAAGGATCGAGGTCCAGCCTCCTCTTGCCGAGGGCCCAGAGCAACTCGGCCCCATGTAGGCCGATGCCATCGACGATACCAGAGTACTGAGCTGAATCGCGACGGATCCGGTGGTCAATGGCGACCATGAAGAAGAAGAAGTTTGCAGCCAGTGCAGGTTCTGTCTCTGAGGAAGGGTACAGGGGAGGCTCGTCAAACCGGTCAAAGGAGAACTGGAATCTGCGCAGACTCGATGCGAGGGTCGAAACCTGGCCCTCGTCCACGCTCAGTAGATTCATTGGAGATCAGACTTCGACTGGTTAGCCCAAGTGGCCTTGCTGCCCGCTGATCCGTCGTTCGGCGGTGATGCCGGCGTGGGCGGGGAGCCTGAGCCCTCGAATTTAGGCAGGGTAGCTGAGCCGAAGGCCCTTTTCGGATCCGGATCAACAAGTAGACAGTCCTTCTGATCGGCCGACCAAGTGATTCGAGCAGCCCGTTTCTCCGCAAAGACGCCGCTGACCACCATCCAAGGTTGATTGTACACGTCGTATGTCAGTTCAATCTCCGAGTTCGAATTCCATTCCATGAACCTCTGGTCCGCTTGCGCGGCGAAGCCCGTTCCTGGAACGCCGCGTGAGTAGATGTACAAGGATGTGACATTGTTGAGATCTTCCCACACTAGGTTATGTTTGAGGAACTGCGCCGCAAGCTGAGGATCGGCGAAGCAAAGAAAGTCGGAGATAGAGTCATACACTACTCTCACCGGCGTCGCAGGGAGGCTTACCAATTCCTCGAGTCGTCGCCCATAGATTTGCGACAGCTCGATGGGGTCGCGCGGGTCCGCATAGTCGACTGTGATATCGACTAGCCCCGAGGGCAGCCTATCTGGGGACAAGGGCGGAGCCCCGGCTGTCGTCCAACGGGTATGGCAATCGATGATGAAGAGTCTCGGAAGAGAACCCTTGAGTCGGTCTCCTGACGAGCTGGAAGATTGCACTTCATCCAGTATACGCTCAAGCACCGATGATCCGGGTCGATTGAAGGCGAAGAAAATCACGTTTTCGCCGGCTTTGATTCCCGCGGCGGCGAAGTTCCAAGAAAAGTGCCAAGGTCGAGACCGTTCGTCCGCTAGCAGGACGAGAGGAAAGAAGACACGGAGATTGTTGGCTCTGGCGAAGTCCAACAGGGAATCTACGCAAGCGACGCCGAAGAATCGCTTAGCGTCATCGGGTGCAAGAGGTCGTACAGGGTCATTCTCCGACGGGAACGCCCTGAAGAGGGACGTTGTAAGTCCGACAGAATTACCGGTGACACCCGCGACCGGGTGGTCTCCGCCACTGCCAGTCTGCGCTCCTACCGACGGAGGTTTGTAAAACCGAACATTCTCCAGGGTCAACAAGTGGTAAAGGACATAAAAGAGGAGACCGAATGCAACGATCGCCGCTCCCAGGCCTGCCCTGAACAAGAATCCTCCGATACCCGGCTGGTTCAGCGGCAGAGTAACCGAGACCCATTCGGGGACCAGCGCGGAGGTGAGCACGACGATTGTCGTGAACACCCAGCGACGGTACCTGACGTATCCTCGGCGGCTCCCCACCGTTCCCAATAGATAGCTCGAGAATCCGTTTACGAAGGAGAGCGCTGCCGCAATCTCGAGAGCGGCCTGAGTACTGACCGGAGCTTCTAACGCTGACAGGATGGCGGAGAGGATATCCACGACTCTAGCTAGGGAAGCGTGAATACAAGTCCTTCGGATTGATCCGTGTCGAGTGAGCGAGCACCGGGCCTGTGCTCATTCTGCTTGAGGACGGGATTTCTTCCGTGTCCGCTCCTTGATGGGACCTGCTTGTTAGCCTTAGGCGAGGGCCTGCTGGGATCGTCTGGCCCCTTTAGAGAAACTTCCATACGAGCGTTTGTAATTCAGCCGGTCGAGAACGTTCGGAGCGATCCGAGATTCCAAGTGTTGCTGAAGAAGATGAACCTATCTTGGCCTTCGATGGCTCGGGCTGGGACTCACTGGTTGGTTCGGCGAAAGGGTTGTAGCGACGTTCCTTGGAGTGATTGTCGCCCTCACGATTGGAGAGTGTCTTGTTCTCATTCCGGCGTCGACCCCTTCGCAGAACATCGCGCCGGAGTCCTCACGAGGAGCCTATACCGGGGCGATTGCCACATCGAGCGCCGTTGGGGCAATCCTCGCGCCAATGCTAGCCGAAATCGCACTCGGTTACACCTCGTTTCCAGTCGTGGCTTGGTGCCTTCTCGCTGCTCCCGCGCTACCGGCCGTTCTGATATTCACCCACCTCGGCTGCCGAGTGGCTCCAGCTCACAACGCAGTATGAGGGAATACGTTCGCCTGTCCC
>JASHQX010000170.1 GCA_030038895.1 Thermoplasmata archaeon | reverse complement strand
AAGTCGGAAACGTAAATTCGGGGGCGTTCGACCCCGTGCGAGAGATTTGCCGCCGAGTCCACGCATCGGGAGCCTGGGTTCATGTGGACGGCGCCTTCGGACTGTGGGCTCGGGCCGAGCCTCATCACCGCGACCTGGCGGCGGGAGTGGACGAGGCGGACTCCTGGGCACTGGACTGCCACAAGTGGCTCAACGTTCCCTACGATAGTGGGATCGTGTTCGTTCGCAACGGGCCGGCCCTGAGATCGGCAATGTCGGCGGGAGCCGCGGCCTATCTCGCAGCGAGCGGAGGGGGAGAACCTTTCGAGTTCACTCCCGAAATGTCCCGACGGGCTCGGGGAGTGGATGCCTGGGCCGCGCTGCGTCATCTCGGTCGGTCCGGCATCGCCGACTTGGTCGAACGTTGCTGTCGGCATGCGATTCACTTCGCGGACCGGTTGGCCAAGGCCGGCTATCGAGTCCTCAACGACGTAGTGTTGAACCAGGTCCTTGTGTCGTTCGGAGACGACGCCGCCACCCGCCGAGTCATCTCGGAGGTTCAACGTGACGGCACCTGCTGGTGTGGCGGGACCGTTTGGCACGGGACGGCCGCGATGCGGATCAGCGTAAGCTCTTGGGCGACGACCGAGGCCGACGTCGATCGGTCGGTTGACGCAATCATCCGAATCGCTCGGACTCAGTCGTCCGCAACCTGATCTCGGCGGCCCCCGAACCTCCCCTCTCATCGGAAGACCCAGGACCGCGATACGCGAATCCGCCGCAGAGCTTGCGGACCCCGGGCTCAGAGACCGGGAACCTGAAGGCCAATCCCCAACTCTATCAATATTCCCCGGCAAGACGCTGGGTGGCCGTGAAGTTGACCATCGGCCCCGCGAGCAGATTCGAATTGCTCACGATCGCGAGCGCCCCAGCGTCCGTCCGAATGACCACCTCGACGATCCCGATGCCGACGACGGTGCCCTTGATTCCGCTGAACTGAATGAGATCGCCGGGATGGAGAAACCTCCGTTGAGCTAAGATGAATCCCGCGAGAATGTTCTGCAGCGTGGTCTGCAACGCGAGGGTGATGGCGAGACCGGCCACCGCGGAGACGGTGAGAGCGGAGAGAAAACTGACGGACCCCAGGGTGGCCGCGGCCCCCGCGACGACCACCGCGACCCACCCGATCGTGATGAGGGTACGCAGGGTGCGTACTTTGACCGGCGACGACCCCCGGCGTTTCGCCTCATCGCCAGCCCATCGGGCCAGCAGGTAACCGGCCACCCCGGGGAGTGCGATGAATAGGATCGCGTCGAATACGATCGTTTCCGTCGATGTCACGGGTCACTCGCCTCAAGCGGGACCATGCATCTTCGCATAAAGGACGCTTCATCGAGGGTCCCAATGCGCTCGACGATAGGCCGGAGTGTGTCCGGAACGTACCGGGTGCTTAGCGATCCCTTTCAACTCTCATTCGTGGATCTGTTCATCGAGAGTCGATTGACGTGATAACGAACCTTCGCGTCCGTTCTACTCCTCATCGAGATCGCCGACCCGGGAACCACTTGTCATAGGTCGGGTGATCCACAATCTCTAGGAGGATCACGGACCGGTTGGCAATCGTGTAAAAACATCGGTGAAAGGCAGCGAAGTCGAGGCAGTACAGATTCGAAACTCCGTAGCGTTCTCGGAAGTATTGAGGAATGAACCGCTTCCGAACCACCTCGCCGTACTGCCCATTTGCCTTGAGACAGTCGATCGCAACTTCGAGACTCTTCCACACCGCTTGAGCGGGTTGACGTCCTCTCGCGGCCAAGCTCTCCCAAGCTTGGTACACTTCTTCTAGCTCATGGTGGACAATGATTTCGTCAGGTTGGAACGGCATCCCGGGGTCTCAGAGGCGCCTACCTTTGGCTTGCGCGTGCAGCAAGCTGGGACTGGTCGTGTGAGTCCACTGAATCCCCCTCGAGCCTTCCACGGCTAGGCCGTGCTCGATACAGAAGTCCAAGGCCCTGTTCAAGCGCGACCGACTTGTGGTGTGGCCGGACTCCTTCAACCGCTGCAACAGCCAATTTCGGCTGACCGGATCGCCGGCCTCCTCAAGAAGCGACATCACCACCTCGGTCGTGCCGAGTGTCACATCCGGGCGATGAAGGGGGCGAGAAGTCGCCACAGGCGTGGTAAGAGATGATACGGCGTAAGAAGTTATCCCGCCCCCGGGATCGCCTCAATCCGACGACGGGTCAGCGGTGGGAGAGACTGAACGGACCGGCTTATCGGGAGTCGCGCGTACTGCTTCCCGCATGGTCAACCCCGTTGAGCTGCCCTCCCTGCTCAAGGTCACGGTGCGGAGATCTCTCGTCGTTGGCCGGATCTCGCTCCTCGCCGGCGGCGGTATGGTGGTAGTCTACTCGGCGGCGTTCGGGATCGCCGGACCTCTCTTCGTATCTGATGGGACCCTCATCCTGCCCATCTTCGCCGTCTCCGGCGGCATCGGAGGAGCGTTGGTGTACTCCAACGACCGATTGAAGGGGGTACTGGAGTACCTGGCAGCCTACGGCATCTCCTCTCGGCGCCTCCTTTTCAATGCCCTCGTAGCGGGCATTGTTCAGGTCACCATCATCCTGGGGGTTGGCTTGGCCGCCGGCCTCACAACGTATCTGCTGAGCGGCTACACACTCACCCTCCGGCTTCCCGAGATCCTCTTGGAGTATTCCTTCCCGATGAGCTACCTCACCGTTTGCATGATGACAACCGTTGGCGTCTACTGGACATCGCTGTCCTCCCCGCGGTCCGGGATGAACAGCCCCCTCGGTGTGCTTCCACTCATCGGCGTGTCACCGACCGCGGCGGTTCTGGTCCTCGCTCTGGTCCTTCCCGGCCATGCGATTCAGATCGTGCTAGCGGCCGAGCTCGCGATGCTCGTGATCGTACTCTTCCTGCTCACCCGAACGGACCGATTCATGCCGCC
>JASHQX010000169.1 GCA_030038895.1 Thermoplasmata archaeon | reverse complement strand
TCGAAACACCGACCGGTCCACGCACGATTTTGAGGCGCTGCGCGTCCTCGGGCGGGACCTTGAGCCCCGCGAGAGCGACCAGTGCCTCGAAGACCGCCTGGGCGTAGTTGACGGTCGTCTTGGTGTGGCCCTCCGTGAATCCCCAAGCGTCCGTAATCCCCGCGAACCGAAGGATCGGCTTCGCGACGTCGCCGACCGCGAGCCCGACCCCCTGCGGAGCCGGCTTGATCGTCACGACGACGGACCCCGCACGTCCCTGGATCTGGAACGGCAGCGTGTGGGCGCGGCCGCACCCGCACTCCCAGCTGCCGCACCCGCGGAAGACTTCGACGACCTCGAGCTTCGCGCGGTCGATCGCCCGCCGGATCGTCGGGCCGACCTCGCGGCCCTTCGCACGCCCGAGCCCGACAAACCCGTCGCCGTTGCCGACGACGACCGTCACCGCGAACTTGAACCGTCGGCCGGAGTCGGTCATCCGCTGGACCATGTTCACGTCGAGGACCTCGTCGTGAAGGTTGGGGAGGAGCTTGTCGACGATCTGGGGCTCGCGTAGGGGCAGCCCGCTCTCGAGCGCTGCGCTCATCGTCGTGACCTGGTCGGAGGCAACCCGACGCCCGAGCTCGGTCTTCGGGACCCACGGTGGAGGCGCCGCCGCGACCGAGGGGCCGGAGTGGCCGGCGTACGATGGGCCCGAGACCGCGGCGCTCACGCAGCACCCCCGGACGACCCGACGAGCGACGGAAGCTTGAGCTTGTAGGCCTCGAGCGGCTCGGGGAGCGGCTTCGCTAGATGGGTCCCGTTGAGCCGGTCCGCCTTCGGGAAGCCCCCCTCGCCATGCGGGATCTCGATCCCCGCGTCAAGGAGGCCCTTCAGCGCGGCCGAGATGCGGCCCCCGACCGTCGGGTGCCTCAAGCCGGAGTCCAGCACCGCGGATTCCGCCCCGCCGGACTTCGCCCGAAGCCCGGCGAGATAGGCGGTGAGGTACGCGGCCGGCGTCGACGCGTAGCTCGCGGCGGGGAAGGCGATTCCCCCGAGCTCGCTCGATTCCGCGGCCGCGAGGACGCGGTCGCCGACCGGATCGAAGGTGACGATCGCGACGTGGACCCGGTGGTCGGAGAACCGGACGACTGCACGGGGCTCGCCGGCCTTCAGGAGGCGCAGACGGACACGGTAGTCGGTCTTGCCCTCGCGTCGCCGACGGAAGTGAACGCGGTACCTCGGTCCGGTACTCATTGCTTTCCCCCGGGAAGGTGTCCGGCGAGGCGAAGGTTGACGAGGAGGTGCGCCCGGCTCCGGAACATACCGCCTTTCGCCCGACGGTAAAACTCGCGGTACACGGAAGGCGCGATCTTCTTCGAGGTGCGCAGCTCGCGCAGGAGGGTCCGCTGCGCGCGGATCCGCCGCATCCATCGGTCCTTCTTCGATAGTCTCGACTCCGGGGATCCCCGGCGGGAGCCGGGACCGGAGTGCCGACCCTTCTTCACCTCCGCTGCGTGCCGACGGGCCCGTGCGCGCGACGTGCCGACCACCGGCCCGCGCCGGATCACTCCGGCCTTGATCGCCGATCGGATGTCGGAGCGAGTGACGGCGTCGGCGAGGTCGTCCTGGCTCGCGGGGTCGATCCAGACGCGCCCCTTGCCGCACTTCAAGAGGGACGCGGCGATCCGACGCTGGTTGGTGAGGTCCGCCATCGGTCCTACGCCTCCGACTCCCCGTGGACGATCGGGTTCAGCACGCGGATCCCGAGCTTCTGGGCCTCTTCCTCGAGCACGAGCCTCCGGCGCGTTCCGACGGTCCGCGCGATAACCGCGGCCTCGGTGTGAGCGTCAAGGACGGCGAGCTCCTCGCTCGTCCGCACCAGGACGGGCTTGAAACCGCTCGGCACGAGGCCGCGGACCCGGGCCGGTGAGCGGTAACCAATCCGCACGATCTTCGGCCGATAGCCGTAGTGGCGCCGCTGCTTCGACTGAAGTCCTCGGGGCCGGCGCCAGGTCCCGTCCCGTCCGATGCGGAAGTAGCGGTTCGCGGCCTGGCGACCGAAGATCGGTCGCCGGTCGGCGAGCGCCCGGCGGAGTGCCAGGAGATCGCGAGTGGACGAATCGATCGTCGCCCGCTTCGGGGCCCGAACTTCCTTCTCGGCTCGCTCTTCGGGCTCTTCCGGGGCGGGGGTGCTGGCCTCCTTCTCAGCCGGAGCGGGAGGAACGTCCTCTTTCGTGGTCGCCTTCGAACGGGAGCGCGCCGCGCGCTTCTTCGGCGCCGGCGGGGTCTCGGGCTCGGTCGCGGGGGTGTCGGCCGCGGGCTTAGTTACCTCGTCCGGTTCGGCCGGCATCGCCCTTAGCTCGCCTCCTTCAGGTGGGCCCGTTCGATGAGGTAGATCCCGTCCTGGAAGACGCGGGGGTCGTAATCGCGGATCCGCGTCGCACGCTCGATTTTCGCGGCGCTCTGGCCGACCTGCTCGACGTCGTGGCCCGAGAGGCGGACGATGTCCCCCTCGACCTCGGCCTTGGTCCCCGGCACGAGCCGGGTCGAGCGCGGGTGCTTTTCCCCCAGGAAGTTCTCGATGACAAGCTCGTCCCCCTTCACCTGTACCTTCATCGGGAAGTGGGCGGCGACGACCTTGAGTCGCGCCTCGACCCCGAGGGTCAGGCCGCCGCCAATGATCCTCAAGTGGGCCGCCCAGGTCCGGAGGAGCGCCTGCGAGCGCTTGCGGTGGGACGGGAGCCGGAGAACGAGGGTCGCGGTCGACCCCGCGAGGTCGAGCTCGAGCGCGTCAGACGGGAATGGCCGATTGATTTCGCCGAGCGGTCCCTTCGCGCGGAGCCGACGGCCGACGACGGTGAAGGCGACGCCCTTCGGGACCTCGACGACCTCGCGGCCGAGTACGTCGTCAGTAGACATAGGCCAGGAGGCGACCTCCGATCTTGAGTTCCCGGGCCTGGGTGTGAGAGAGGACCCCCCGGTTCGTGGAGAGGACGAGAAGGCCGAAGTCCTGGGCCGGAAGGAACCGGGACTCGTACCGTTCGAGCGAGTCGTACGGGACGCTGATCCGGGGCTTGATCACGCCACAGGAGTTGATGCGGCGGGAGAGGCGGACGTCGTAGGTGCCGCCCCGGCCGTTCGGGACGAAGGTGAACTCGTCGATGTAGTGGTGTTCGCGGAAGATCCGAAGCACCTCGGCGATGAGCTTCGAGGTCGGGGCGATCTCGACGTGCGGCTTGCCATCGAGATCGGCGTGGCGGAGGGAGACGAGCGCGTCGTTGAGAAGATCCCGCCCCATCGTTCCTCCCCTCACTGGTACTTGTGGAACCCGAGGTCGTCCGCGACCTCGCGGAAGCACTGTCGGCACAGGTGCAGGCCGTAACGGCGGACGATCCCCCGCTTGCGGTCGCACCGTAGGCACCCGTCCTTCCGGCCGAACTTCTTCTTCGGTTTCATCGGGACGACCTCACTCCAGGAGCGTGACGCCGAGCGTCTGGGTCAGGAAGGCGCGGGTCTCCTCGCGGGACGAGCGCAGTTCCTTCGGAAGGGCACGGGGCTGGACGCGCCGCTGGCGGATCCGAAAGCCGGCGCGCCCCATCTCGACCGCGACGTCCATGCCGTGGATTCCGATCTGCGGGTCGTACTTCATGCCGGTGAAGTCGGTGTAATCGGCGATCCCGAACGAGAAGTTCCCATTCCGATCGATCGAGTCGACATCGAGCTGCTTGTCGCGTGCCTCGAAGGCGCGGCCGAGAAACTCGAGCGCGGTCGGCCCGCGGAGCGTCACCTTCGCGCCGATCTCCTGACCCTTGCGGATGCCGAAGTCGCGGTTCGTCGAGTGCGACCGGGTCGCGACCGGCTTTTGGTGCGTGACCATCTCGAGGACGCGCGCGGCCTTCGTGCGCGCCTCGCCCGACTCGCCCACCCCGGTGTTGACGACGACCTTGATCACGCGGACCGCGCGGTGGACGTTGGCCGTCGGAGGGGGGGGTTGAGTCGTGGGGACGGCGGACGGGGGGGCGCTCATCGATCGATCCCCTCGGCGAGGGTGACCTCGGGCGCGGTCTGGCCGACCACGAAGACGTACTCCTTGACCGCCGCGAACCCCTCCTTGAAGTGCACGAGGTTCGGCTGCGACGAGTTGCGCACCTCCACTCGATCCACTCGGGCGAGCTGCCCGACGTGCGAACCCCCCGCGACGTAGGCGAGCGCGCCCGGCGCGAGCGGCAGATGCTCGACGATCTTCTGGGCTGGCACCTCGATCTTGACCGAGTCGCCGACGCGATAGGGGGTCGACGCGGCGGCGAGGAAGTTGCGGCCGTCGTGGAGTGTGACCTCTACCCGTCCACCCCTCACCGCGTGCTTGTAGCGCACGCGGCCGATCTTGACCGTTGATTCGGCCGCCGGGATCGCGACGAGGACGAGCTTCCCCCGCCGGTCCTTGACGACCCGGAAGTGCGCGTCGAGCGGCGCGCCGAACGACAACGTATCCATGAGTCCAACGCCGCGGTCGAGGTCGCGGGCAACCTTCCCGTCGATCCGGAGGACGCCAGAGCGGACGAGCGTCCGCGCCTCGCGCGCGCTCCGCACCATCCGGCGGATGTCGCGGAGCACGAGGAGCAGCGGGACCGATTGGTCCTGCGCATGAGGACCCGGGCTGGGTCGCTTCAGCCACTTCGTTCCCTTGCGGGGAATGGTCCAGGCTCGTGGGGCCGCCCGGCGCTTCAGTCGGAACGTCATGCCTCCTCGTTCTCCTCCGGGGGGGCAGCCGGCGGGTTCCGCCGCGGGTGGGGTCGCGTCGGCTCGGGCTCGGTCGATTCGGTCTTGGCCTCGGGTTCCTCCGACCGACCGGTCTCGGGCGTCGTCTCCTCTGGCTCGGACGGGCCCGGCGTCTCCTCGGGCGCCCCGCCTGCTTCCTCTTCCTCGCGGGCCTCCCCCCGCTCCTCTGGGGTCACGTCCTCGTCGCGAATGCGCAGCGAGCGGCGGCGCCAAGCGTCGGAGAGGTTGAGCCGCGTGATCACGAGCCGTCCCGGCTTCAGGCCGAGCGGCTTCATCTTCTCGTCTGCGGCCTTCAGCGTGACGTTGTCGAGCGTGACCGAGTAGTCTCGATGGTCGATCTTGGCGACGCGCTCCTCGCGGCCCTTGAAGCTGCCCCCGAGCACCCGTACCGTGTCCCCCTTGCGGACCGGGACCGAACGCCGGTGGAACCGCTCGCGGAGCTCGCGAGAGAGGAGCACCGTCATCCGGCGCCGGCGGGTGAACGTGTCCGCGGTGTAGAGGGCTTTTCGCTGGCGGCGGGGGGACCGTGGAGACGCGCGCATCGATCTCGCTCCCTCCCTACAGAATGATCGACGACGCAGCCGCTATCCGCGGCCAGCGCTCGGCGGCCTCCTTCGCAACGGGTCCCTTGATCTGGGAACCCTTGATCTCGCCGATCTCGCTCGTGATCACCGCCGCGTTGTCCTCGAACTGGAGGCGGGTACCGTCCGGCCGTCGGATCGGGGCGCGGGAGCGCACGATCACCGCGTGGAGGACCTGCCGCCGCATCTCGGGGGTCCCCTTTTTGACCGAGACGATCACGAGGTCGGCGATCCCGGCCCTCGGATAGCGGCGGTGTGTGCCATGCCAGTTGCGGACCGAGATGATCTCGACGACCTTGGCGCCGGTGTTGTCGACGCAGTCGAGGCGCGCGCCCTTCGGGAGTCCCCGGCCGCGCCGGCCCGCGAGGCCTTTCATGGCGCCTCCTCGGGGGCGGCGGGGGCGGTCGGCACCTCGGGTTCCTCGCCACGGACACGCCGCGCGGCCTCGCCGAGGTCTTCGACCAGGCAGAACGAGACCAGCTTCGAGAGCGGCCGGGTCTCCGCGAATCGAACGCGGTGGCCCACCGGCACGTTGAGGCACGGGGGCGCATGGGCGAGGTAGCGGCGCCGTCGCTTCTCGTAGCGCTCGAACTTTGGAACGTAATGGAGCAACGTCCGTTCGACGACCGCCGTCCGTTGCATCGAGGTGGAGACGACCATCCCCTCGAGGACCTGACCGCGGATGGGAAGACGACCGTGGAACGGGCAGTGCCGGTCGTCGCACGCCGTCTTGGGCGCCCGCACGTCGAGACCGATGTCCCGGGCGCGGCGCGTCGGCGGGCGGGACGGTGTCATGCGAACCTCCGAGGACCCCGGGCGAGCAGGCGCTTCGTTCGGTCCTCGGGACGCACGCGAAGGACCTCGCCTCTTAACGGTAACTCTCGGCCACCGAGAGCGATCGTTCCCTCGAGCCCGGCCTTCGGCACACGCACCGGGCGCGAGCGTCCCGGTACCCGGACCAGGAGCATCGAGAGCGTCTCGTCCACGACGGTGCCGCGGATGGGCTTCCGGAGGGCGGGCGAAGAGGGGAAAGCGACCGCAGCGCCCAAGATCTCGCCGGCGAACGCTTCGGCATTCTCACGCGAAGGCGACTCGCCGGTACCCTTTCCCTTCGGCATCGGCTCACCTCCCCGCCCCCTACGGACGGCGGCCCTCCGCCGCCGTGCGCGACCGCTCCCCGAGCACGGTGAGGGCCCGCGCGACGTTCGTGCGCAGCGCGCGCATCCGGCCGGGGCTCGGGGGCGCGCCGCCCATCGCGGCGACCCCTCGCTCGCGCAAGAGATCGTTCTCGGCTTCCGAGACGCGGCGGCGCAGCTCGTCGTCGGAAAGGGCCCGGAGGTCCTTCATCCGAAGGAGCGTCACAGCGCCTCCGGGGCCCCGGGCGGCGCCTCGGCCGGCGCCTCGGCCGGTCCCGCCGCCGCTTCCTCGACCGGGGGCAGTTCCGGTGTCGGCTTCGGCCGTTCCTCGACCCCCTTCACGACTATCTCGTCGGGAAGCTTCGCGGTAGGGCGCATGATCCAGACGTTGACCCCGATCACGCCGGGCTTGAGCCGGGCCTGGTAGAATCCCTTGTCGATCCAGAGATGAACGGCCTCACCGCAATACTTGATCGTGCCTGCCTTGAACCGCTCGGTGCGGTGGCGCTCCCCGGTGAGCTTGCCGGAGAGGATCACCTGACAGCCGCGCGCGCCGGCCTCCATGATCCGGCGGACGGTGGAGTGACCGGCGCGCCGGAAGTGCCAGCCACGTTCGAGGGTCGACGCGAGCTTTTCGCTCATCAATTGCGCGTTGAGGCTCGGCTGCCGCTCCTCCTGGACCTCGATCTGCGGGTTATCGAGCTGGAAGCGCTGATGGATGTCTTCCGTGAGGCGCTTGATGAGCTCGCCGCGGTGGCCGATCAGGATTCCGGGCCGCTCGCAGATCAAGGTGACCCGAGTCCCCATCGGGGTGCGGGTGATATCGAGCCCCCCGAAGCCGGCGCGCGCGCTCTCGCGGACGAGGTAGTCCTTGAGCAGGACCCGGCGCATCTGCTCCTGGATCACCTTGCGTTCGGAGCTCATCCGGCCTCCTTTCGCTCGGCGAGGACGATCTCGATGTTGGTCGTCTGCTCGTTCCACGCCGTCGCGCGCCCGTGGGCGCGGGGCATCGTCGCCTTGCGGATGCGTCCGCGCGCACTCGCCGCGACCTTGACGTAGAGCCGGTCGACGTCCATCGTCTCGTACTCGGCATTCTCCACGGCGCTGTCGAGGACCTTGAGGACGTTCCGCGCAACCTTGGTCGCGTAACGGCCGGGCCCCGTGCCGGCGTGGTGGGCGGTCTCCTGGTTGTAGCGTCGGAACGGGATCGCCTGCTTGAGCGCGATCGCGTCGTTGAGGACGGCGCGGGCCCGCTCCACGGGGAGGCCGCGGATTGCGTTCAGCACCTCGTAGGTCTTCTTCGGCGAGATCGGAACCTCGACCCCGCGGGCGCGGGCGACCGTCACCCCCGATTCGTCCCGGTACGTGTACCCGCGCATCGACCGAAGGACCTCCTCACTTCAGGGGCATGAACTTCGACGAGCGGGTCGCCCCGACGCCCGGGCCCGAGTGCTTCTCAAAGTGCCGGGTGAGGGCGAACTCCCCGAGGTAATGCCCGATCATCTCGGGCCGGATCTCGATCTCCTTGAACTCCTTCCCGGTGTGGATCGCGACGTGCCGGCCCACGTGGGCGGGCAGGATGATGGCATCGCGGCAGTGGGTCCGGACGACCTTCTCCGGCGGGGTCGAGGCGAGCCGCTCGAGGAACTGGGCGGTCTCGTTGTTGAACCCTCGGCGGATCGAGCGGCGCGCGCGGGAGCCGAGCACCGTACTGAGCTGCTCCAAGCTCATCCCCTTGAGCTCGTCGAGCGTGCGCCCGCGCAGGGTGAACTCGCGCTTCCGGCGCGCCTCAACCTTCTTCGCCTTTCTTGCCCGCGGCACCGCTACTTGCCTCCCCGCCGTTCCTTACGCTTCTGTCGCGCGGCCCGCGCCCGGGAACGGGAGAACCGACCGACCTTCGCCCCGGGCCAGGTGCCGCTCGAGACGGTGCTCGGACGTCCGACGTGCTGGTGCGCCCCGCCCCCGAACGGGTGGTTCACAGGGTTCATCGCGACACCCCGGACCTTGAATGGCGCGCGCGCGAGCGACCGGGTCGCCCAGTAGCGTTTCCCCGCCTTAATGATCGGTCGCTCCTGGCGCCCTCCGCCGCCGACGGCGCCGACCTGCGCCCGGCAGGTCGCGAGGAATTGCTTGAAGAATCCCGAGGGAAGTTGGACCGTGACTTCCGAACCGGTGTGCGCGACGACGAGCGCGCTCGTGCCGGCCGCTCGGACGAGCCGCCCACCGTCGAACGGCTTCACCTCGAGGTTCGAGACCAGGGTACCGTCCGGGATGTCCCGGAGAGGGAGGATCGACCCCCGGTCGACCTTCCCCTGCTGGAACGAGACGGTGTCGCCCGTCCCGAGGCCGGCGGGGGCCAGGATCCGGACCGTCGAACCGCCAGGGGCTGCGACCTGGGCGACCGGAGCGGTCCGCCCCGGATCGGGGAGGATCGCGACGACCTGTCCTTCCCCCACGAGGTCAGGGGCGGGGTGGTAGATCGCGCCGTGGTGACGGTGGCTGGGAGAGCGATACCGGCCCGTACCGGCGCCGCGGCGGCGGGAGATGATCCGCTTTCCCATCAGAACACCCCCGCCCGGCTGCCGATGTCTTCCGCCGAGAACCCCTTCGCGAGCTTGACGGTCGCGATCTTGCCGGTCCGGACGATCTTGATCGTGATCTTGGCGACCTTGCACTGGTAGGTCTTCTCGACGGCCGACTTCACCTCGGCGCGGCTCGCGCGCCGGTCGACGACGAATTCGAGCTTGTTCTGCCGCTCCATCTCGTCCATCGACTTCTCGGTGACGTAGGCATGAAGGATGATCCGGTGGCGGAGCTCCATCATGGCGCCGCCTCCCCGAGCCGCGCGCGAAGCGACTCGACCGCCCCGAGGGAGAAGACGGTCAACCGGCCGGCCATCCCGCCCGGAGCGAGGTCCTCGGTCGCGAGACTGTGGGCAGGGACCACGTCGACCCCGGCGAAGTTGCGGAAGCCGAGCGCCTTGCCCGGCGCGCTCGTGACGACGAGGAGGCTTCGCGGCGTCCGCCGGACGCGGCCCCGGCGACGCGCGCGGCCCGAGGAGCGCAGGTGCGTGCTCGCTCGCGCCCGCTCTACGTCCTTCCAGAGTTTCAGTCGGGTGAGCAATAGTCGCGCGGCGGAGGAGGAATCGATCTCCTCGACCGGGGTGTCCACGACCACCGGAAGGTGCAGGCCGTGCGGCACCTCGTGACCACGGGCCTTCGCGAGCCTCTCCTCCCGCGTCGCGGCGAGCGCGGAGGTGAACGCGCGCCGGCGTTCCTTACGGTTGATCTTCTTCTCCCAGATCCGGTCGACCCTCGGGGGGTGCGCGGCGCGCCCGCTCACCGTGTTCGGCGCCTGGGCCCCACGCATGGAATCCATGAGGCGCGGGGTGCGCGCGACGCCCCGGCCCTTCCCGGACCACTCGACGGAGTGACGCATGCCCGCGGTCGGCGCGGTACCGTACGGCTGGCGACGGTGCGACTGCGAGGCGACGACGGCGCGCTGGATCAGGTCGGACCGGACGGGCTGCGAGAACGCGAGCGGAAGCGTGACCGTTCCTTCCTGCTTGCCGTGAAGATCGAAGTAGTGGACTCGGTGGTGGGGCGTCGGCGCCTCGGCGGGGGAGGGTTCGCCCGGGGTCTCCACGTCAGGCGTCATGCTCCCTGCTTCGACCGCGTGCTGAAGTAACGCAGGTCGACCTTCTCGACCGTCGAGACCTGCATGCGGATCGGGGTGCGGAACCGGAGGAGGCGCTTCGCCGGCCCGGGGAGCGAACCGTGGAGAACGAGGCAGGCGGTCCGTACCTCCCCGTAGTGAGGGAACCCGCCGGCGGGGGTGATCGGGTCGGTTCGCGGGTCCCGGACCACCTTGAGAACCCGCATGTTGTACTGCGTCCGCCGATGGTACCCCTGCTGGCCCGCCTGGGGGATCCGATAGGAAACGAAGCTCGGGTTATGCGGCCCGAGAGTGCCGATCATCCGACGGTGCTTGGAGTTCTTGCGCGGCTGGAGCTTGACGCCCCAGCGCTGGGTATGCCCCTGGAACCCGAACCCCTTTGTCACCCCGATGACGTCGACGAACTCGCCCTCCTTGGTCCACTGGTCCGCCGGGATCTCCTGGCCGAGCAGCTTGAGGGCGAACGCTCGACGATCCTCGAGCTTGTCGCCCGAGACGCGGATCTCGAAGAGGTGGGGGGACTTCGAACCGGTGCCCGTGATGAGGTGCGGCTGGGTGAGGACGATCAGCCGGACCTCGTCGGCCGCCGCATGCTCGAATGCCGCGAGCGCTTCGGGCGAGCTCGCGGGATGCTTCGGGATACGACGATCGAGCTCCTCGGGAAGGTCGGAGGCCCAGACTTCGGAGACGACCCGGCTCCCGTACGGCTGGCCGAGATAGAGGCGGATGCCGGCGACCCGAAGCGGCGGGACCTCGACGACGGTGACCGGGACGGCGAGCTCTTGACCGGCCGTCGTCGAGCGCTTGCGGTAGTCGACGATAAACGCGTGCGTCATCCCAACCTTGTACCCCGCGAACCCTTCGAGCCCGGGTTGCTTCGCCCCGGAAGGCCACGAACGGATCCGCGGTACCGGGCGCGCGGAACGGGAGCGGGGCGAGTATCCGAGCGACCCGCGACGAGGACGATGACGACGTGCCATGAGCCAATAGGAGGCCGCGCCTCCGGTGGGGACGGGGGAGAAAGGTGCCCTATATAAGCCCGGCCGGAGCCCGATCGGATCGTTCGGGAGCGGGCGCGTTTTCTCCCGAGGATTTCACGCTCGCGGCCGTTCGGTCCCGAACGCGCGCGTAGAGGGCTAGGGGTCCGCGAAGGTTCCGTCATCGGAAGAGTTCGGCGCGAACCGTTAAGCACGTCGGTCCCTCGACGGAAGGGGGCGTGACGACGTGAAGGCCTATGTCAAGACGACGCGCGGTCCCGGCGGGGAGATTCGGAACGTGCCGGAGCCGGAGCCCGGCGATGAGGAGGTCAAGGTGGCGGTCCGAGCCTCGTCCGTTTGCGGCACGGACCTCCACATTTGGGTCTGGAACGAGTGGGCGCAGACCCACGTCAAGCGGATTCCGCTCATCCTCGGCCACGAACTGAGCGGGGAGGTCGTCAAGGTCGGGCACGGGGTCAAGTTCCTGAAGGTCGGCGACCACGTCTCCGCCGAGACGCACATCGCGGACGGCACATGCTACGCCTGCCGGCGCGGCAAGATGCACATATGCGAGAATGTCGAGGTGCTTGGCGTCCATCACGATGGTGTCTTCGCCGAGTTCGCGGTCCTCCCCGAGATCAACGCCTGGAGGAACGATCCCGCGCTGGATCCCGCGCTTGCGTCGATCCAGGAGCCGCTCGGCAACGCAGTCCATTCGCTCCTGCCCGAAGACAACGTCGAAGACCTCGCCGGCAAGGATCTCCTAGTGACCGGCTGCGGTCCCATCGGCCTGCTCGCGATCGCGGTCGGCCGTCAGATCGGCGCGCGTAAGATCTTCGCGACGGAGGTGAACAAGGTCCGGTTCGACCTCGCGAAACAGATGGGAGCCGACCGAGTCTACAACCCGATCGAGGAAGGCGATGGACTCGCGAAGAAAATCCTTGCCGAGACCGACGGTAACGGGGTCGACGTGGCGGTCGAGATGTCGGGTCACCCCTCCTCGCTCAAGCTCGTGTTCGACGCGCTCACCCCGGGGGGAAGGGTCTCGCTCCTCGGCCTCTACGACCACGACGTGACCCTCAACATGAACGACTCGGTGGTCCTCCGGGCCGCGCGGGTGCACGGGATCTACGGCCGCCGGATGTTCGAGACCTGGTACCAGGTGAAGAACCTCGTCGCGAATCCCTCCCTGCGCGAGAAGATGAACCGGATCATCACCCATCGGGTCCCCCTCGCGGAACTTCCCCGGGCGATGGAGCTGATCGAGTCGACCCAGGCGGCGAAAGTCTCCCTGGAGGCGAAGTGGTGAGATGCGCGACCCCACCAGTTTTCTCGCGGCGGAGTACCAGGACCTCGTAGCGTCGGCGACCGACTGGAAGCTGCACACCCTCCGCGGGCCGAGCACCCCGTGGTGCGACGTCGATGGCCGGAAGGTGCTGATGTTCTGCTCGAACAACTATCTCGGGCTTTCGAACCACCCGAAGCTGATCGAGGCCGCGGCCGCAGCGGCGCGGTCCCACGGCGTGGGTTCGGGCTCGGTCCGCCCCATCGCCGGGACGATGGACCTCCACATGGAACTCGAACACCGGCTCGCCCGGTTCAAGCGCGCCGAGGCCTCGCTGGTCTACCAGAGCGGATTCGCTACGAACGCCGGCCTCATCCCGCAGCTGGTGGGAGAGGGCGACCTCGTGATCAGCGACGAGCTCAACCACGGAAGCATCATCGACGGGGTCCGCCTTTCACGCGCCGAGCGAGCCGTCTATCGCCACGCCGACCCGGCAGATCTCGAGCGGGTCCTGAATGAGGCGGAGTCGCATCAGCCGGCATACCGCCGGCTCCTGATCATCACCGACGGGGTCTTCTCGATGGACGGGGACATCGCACCGCTCGACCGGATCGCCGCGCTCGGCCACGACCACGGCGCGATGGTCTACGTCGACGACGCGCACGGCGAGGGCGTCCTCGGCCCGGAGGGCCGCGGGATCGTCGCGCACTTCGGGCTCGGCCGCGACCGCGTCCACGTCGAGATGGGGACCTTCTCGAAGGCGTTCGGGGTCGTCGGAGGCCACATCTCGGGCTCGCGCGACCTCGTGAACTTCGCGTTCAACAAGTCGCGGACCTGGCTACTGAGCGGCTCCCATCCCCCGCCCGTCGCCGCGGCGTGCCTCGCCGCCATCGACGTACTCGAGAAGGAGACCGAGCACGTCCGGCGGCTCTGGGACCTCACCCGGCGATTCAAGAAGGCGCTCGGGGACCTCGGGTTCAACACGGGGAAGAGCCAGACCCCGATCACCCCGGTGATCGTCGGGGACAGCCACCGAGCGAAGCAGCTGAGCGATCGTCTGCTCGAGCTCGGCCTCTTCGCCCTTCCGATCGTCTACCCGATGGTCGCGAAGGACAAGGCGCGAATCCGGACGATCATGAACGCCGCGCTGACGGACGCGGACGTCGATTTCGCCGTCGCGTCGTTCGAGAAGGCGGGGCGCGAGCTCCACGTGATTTGATGGGGGTGCGGGGGTCGGTTCGGCGCCGACGGGGAGGTCGACCAAGTTACCTAGAGCCTATTACGCCTGTAAATACCGGTCCTGTCATTCTCTCCCTGTGGCAGACCGGGCCATGAAGCCGAAGAGCTCCGAGCGGGTGGACCCACCCCGCATCTGGACTGCGCGCGAGGCGAATGCCCGCCTCGCGGAGCTGAGCGAGCTCCTGCCCCGGCTTCAGGGATGGGTCTCCCGCCTCGGGGAGGTCCACGACGAGCAGGAGCGCCTGAAGGCGTTCTGGGGCCGGGACCTGAACGCGCTCGACCACCCCGACCAGGAGCACAAGGCGCGGCTCGATGCCGAGTGGCAGAACCTGACGCAACGGCTCGAAGAGGCGCTCGGCTCCCTGCGCCGGGAAGGGATCGAGGTCAAGAACCTGGACGAGGGGCTCGTCGATTTCTACGGGGTCGTGAACAACGAGGTCGTCTTCCTCTGCTGGCAACGCGGCGAGACGGACGTGGCGTTCTTCCACCCGGTCGCGGGCGGGTACCGCGACCGCCGCCCGATCCCGGACTCCGCCTCGCCGGCCCCGCCGGCGAGCGCGCGCGACTGAGCCTAGTCCGCTCGCGGTGCCGGGGCCGTCTGCGAGATCTCGATCGCGCGGAGCGCGAGCGTAAACGCTCCGAACCCGGCGAGCGCCGTCGTCGCAGCGATGGTCGCGGGGAACGGCGTCCCGAGCGCGAGCAGATAGAGCGCGGCGGGAGCCGCGAGCCCGGCGCCCCCACCGATGACACCGACCACCGGACGGTCCTGGCGGACCGTGAGGACCGCCGCAACCCCCGCGATGCCGGCGACCAGCCCGAGCATCACGATCCCGGTCCCGATCGAGGCGAGGAAGCTCTCGAGGTCCGGGAAGGGGGTGAGGGAGGCGTTTGTGCTGTTGCCGTGCCCGACGGAGGCCAGGAGGACCGTGATCCCCGTAGTCCCGGCATCGTACACGGGGGAGGCGAACGTGGTCACGTTCGCAGGCTCGTAGCCGGCCAGTACGACGTGGAGGAGGATCCCGCCAGTGGGGACGCCGGTGAACGCGAAGTTCCCGTATAGGTCCGTCAGGACGGTCGCGCTCCTCCCGCCCTCCTCATTGATTGTGACGGAGGCGCCCGAGACCGGACGGGTCCCCGCCGAGTTCGCGGTCACAACGGTGCCGCCGACCGAGTAGGCGCCCGGGCCCATCGCGCCGACCGCGTAGTACGCCAGCACCCCGGCAAAGGCGATCGAGAGGGCGACGATCGCGAGAAGGCCGACCGCCGCGACCCGTCGAGCCCTCCATCGGGGGACCCGGGGGCGAGGGAGTGCGGGATATAGCCCGGGGAGGACCTCCCAGGAGTAGAGGGGTGGAGGCTCCCGGGGTCGCAGCACCGGGACCGGGGCGTGACAGCGCGGGCAGGGAAACCATTGCGTCGACGGCTCGGGGGCGAGGGTCGCCTCAAGGTCCTGGCCGCACGCCGGGCACCGAACCGTGACGGCGGTCGTCGACATCGGCGGAATCCTAGCTCGCCCGAGGTCTTATCCTTGCGTCGGTCGCTCGGCAAGGCCCACCCGCGAGTGGTCGCGGTCGACGACGGCGCGTTCGCGCGGAGCGACCGGGCGGCGCCGATCGCCGCCGTCGTTGTGTCGATTCCGGACTACGTCGAAGCGATCCGGGTCGGCGAGGTTCGAGTCGATGGACGGGACGCGGGCCGTCGGGTGGTCGCCCTCATCCGAGCGACCGGTCCTCTCGACGGGATACGGGCCGTGCTGCTCGACGGCGCGGTACTCGGCGGGTTCAACGTGGTCGACCTCGATGCCGTGCACGAGAGCCTTCACCGACCGGTGGTGGCGGTGACCCGCCGACTTCCCGACTTCGCCCGAATCCGCGCCGCCCTTGAGAAATGGTTCCCACGAGATGCGGCGCGCCGGTACGCGCTCCTCACCGCCCACCGGCTCTTCTCCGTCCCAACCCTAGGGGCGCAACCGATCTACGCCGCATCGGTCGGATGCTCGCGTGCGGACGCTGCGTGGCTCGTCCGTCGATCGGCCGTGCGCGGCCACTGGCCCGAGCCTTTGCGGCTCGCCCACTTGGTCGCGTCGGCCGGCGCCCGCCGGGCGACCTCGCGGGTGGGCCCCCACGTTTAAGGGGAGGGGCTACCATCGGTAGCCCGGGCCTGTAGCTTAGCCTGGACAAAGTACTGGCCTTCTAAGCCAGCAGTCTCGGGTTCAAAGGCCCGGTCCGGGCAGGGCCGGGCGGAAACTCCCGACAGGCCCGCTAACGGGCCGGCTCATGCCACGCCGACCTTCGTGGCGCAGTCGGAACAGAGGATCGCCCTCGGGCCTTCCGGAAGGGGACCACCGCAGAGCGGGCAGGTCGCGCGGGCGTCGGCCGCCGCAATGAGCTCCTGGACGCTGGTGCGGAGCGCCGGGTCTGTTGGCGGGGCCTCCGGCCCCCGCTCCCGACGCCCGCTCGTCGTCGGGAGGAACGCGTCGACCCGGGGCCGGTAGATCCCGGTCCGGTGATCGAACGTCACGAGCTGCCGAGCGACGAGCCCCTGAAGGGCGGAGTCGACCAGCTCGCGCCCTCCGCCGAAGATGTGCGCGAGCTCGACCACGGTGAGGCCGTGGGATTCGACCACGACCTCGAGGGACCGGGCGGCGAGGAGCGAGAGGTCGCCCCGAGCGACCGTCCGGTCGAGGCCCCAGCTCACCCGCGATGTGCGGTGGACCCAGCGAGAAGCCGCGAGGCGCCCGGCCCGGGGGTCCGCGAGGAGCGTGTTCCGAACGAGGTCGAGCTCGTACGGCATCCGTTCCGCCGAGAGGTAGAGGAGAATCGCGACGCAGAACGGGAGGAGCCCCTGGTGCCGGCACGCGGCGATCCCTTGCTCCATCGTGCCGAACAGCCCGGCGAGCTCGACCCGCTGGCCACCGGCCGCCGCGCGGTCCATGTCCGCGCGTGACCGGGGAAGATAGTGCTCCCGAAGGAGGATCCGCGCAATCGAATGAACCGGCGGCCCGGGGTCGATCGGGTGGAGGTCCGCCGAACCATCCGCATGGAAGACGATCCGCTCGAACGGCTGGAGGAACTCCCACGCGAACCCGGCTCTGGGGACGGGGTCGAGGCGGACCTCGAGGGTTGAGATCGCCGTCTCGGGCACTCCGAGGAGCGCGAAGAAATTCGGGAACTCCTTGCCGTCAACGGTCAGGACGAAGGGCGCGAGGGGAGTCCGGCGCCGGCTCAGGAACTCCTCGTAGCCGCGCGCGAGCGCCCGCTCGGAAAAGGCGTCGTGGCGCTCGCCGCCGAAGCGGCGCGCGAGCGCGTCGAGCTCAGAGAGCGGGACGGGAGCGGACGGCTGCACGGTCACTCTCTACCAGTGAATAGAGAAAGATAAAGCGACGGGCCATCGCGTCGAGCGAGGCGTGCGACCGCACGAATTCGGAGGCACGCCGGCCGACCGCCCGGCGGACGTCGGGGCGATCCGCGAGCTCGAGGAGCGCCTGGGCAAGGGCCCCTTCCTCCCGCATCGGGACGCAGCGGCCGGTGACGCCGTCGACCACCAGCTCCGCCGGACCGCCCGTGTCCGGGGCGACCACCATCGTCCCGCACGCCATCGCCTCGAGCAGCGCGACGCTCGACGTGTCGCTCGTCGAAGGAAGGACGAAGAGGTCGCTCTGCGCGAGAAGGGCCGCCTTCTCCTCCTCGACCACCGGACCGACGTACCTCACCCGACCCATGAGTCGGGGATCCGAGACGATCCGCTCTCGGACGGCCGCCTCCTCCGGGCCGGTCCCGCCGACGATCGCGACGAGGTCCGTCTGCCCGGCCACCTCCCCGACCGCGTCGAGGAACCGGTGAATCCCCTTGTCGACCGTGAGACGGCCGAGGTACGTCGCGAGCGTGGTGTCGGGGAGGCCGCAACGGACGCGCCAGTCTGGTACCGGACTGTCGGGCCGGAACTTGTCGGCGTCGATCCCGTTCGGGATCACCTCGATGGGGTGGCGGAACGGTTTCCGGGTCCCGAGAAGGAGCGCGTCGCGAGCCGCGACCGACGGGGTCGTAGTGACGTCGCACCGGATGTACGTCCCGAGGTTGTACCACCAGGCGACGCGGAAGAAGAAGGGCACCAGGAATTTCTTCGGCACACTCTCGGCCATCTCCTTGAGGTTCGTGTGGAAGGTACCGATGAGCGGGCGCTCGAACCGGCGGGAGGTGAGGAACGCCATGCTGCCGAGGAGCCCCGGCGTATGGAGGTGGATCACGTCGGCATCCCGTCCTCCCCAGGAGCTGCGGGAGGCGAGGAACGGGAAGACGGGCCACCGGTATTGCCCGTAAAGTGGGACGGGGATCGTCCGGAGCCGCCGGATGTGGACCCCATCGACGACCTCATCGGCGGGGGGGGCTCCCGCGAGGGAGCTCGGTGCGATTACCCGCACCGTATGACCGAGGCGGACGAGGGTCCGGGCGAGCCCGCTGGTCATCGCCGCGACTCCGTCCCGCATCGGCGGGTAGGAGTCCGTGTAGAACAGCACCTCCATCGGCGCACGTGGTTCACGGCGGGTGGGGTTCCTAAGTTTTAGGGTGGACGGGGCTCAGGCGGTCCGTGAAGCGAAAGGGGTCGAATTGGGACCCGGTCGAGCTCGAACGATCGACTCTGAGGCTCATGCGACGATCCCGGATCCCGGGTCTCTCCCTGGGCCTCGTGAGACGGGGCCGGCGTCTCCTCGCCCGGGGCTACGGATACCGGGACCGGGCCCGGGGCCTGCCCGCGACCGAGCGGACGGTGTACGGGATCGCGTCGATGACGAAGTCGTTCACCGCGCTCGCCGTCCTCCGCCTCGCGGAGGACCGGGCGCTGCGCCTGACGGATCCGGTCCGCCGCCATCTCCCGGAGTTCCGGACACGCGACCCGAGGGGGACCCGAAGGATTCTCCTCCACCACCTCCTGTCACACTCCTCCGGGCTCCCGCCGCTCCCGTC
>JASHQX010000018.1 GCA_030038895.1 Thermoplasmata archaeon | reverse complement strand
ATTGAGCGGCAGGAGGGGAGGTCCGACGGCCGCAGGCCGTGGTTCCCGAACTTGGCCGCCGTGACGATGGCGTCCGCGGTCTCCGCCGACTCGCGGAGCCGGTCCAGCGGAACGGCGTCTGAACCGGTGGCGCGGAGGAACGAGTCCGCAGGTGCCCTCTCGTGGTACACGACCGTGACCCGAGCGTGCGGTGCAAGGCGTCGAGTTACCTGGCGCCCCACCGTACCGGACCCCACTACGAGCACCCGCGGGGTCCCTTCCGGAAGGAGCCGCCTCAGATGCTCCGTCGCGAAGGACGCGATCGAGCGTGCGTCGGGTTCGGAGGTTCGGGGTAACTCTTCCGTCGCGCGGCAGAACACCTCGCGTAGGACGGGGCGAGGGTGGCGGCTCAGGATCGAACGGCCCGCGGCCCGGACCTGCTCGCCCGCCTCCGCCTCCCCGACGGCGAGCGACTCGCGGCCGGCGGCGACGCGGAAGAGATGACGGATGACCTCCCGTCCCTCCCGGAACCTCCACGCCGCCGTCGGCCCCGGTAGGAGGTCCCGCCAGCGTTCCACCTCCTCCGGAGTTCGTGCGAGCCCGACAATCTCGACGCGATGGCAGGTGGCGAGCAGGGCGATCTCCTCGGTCGAGGTGTGCCGGGCGAACCCGGCCGCGACCCGGGCGCGGGTGACAGACCGTGCCACCACTTCCAACGTGTCGATCGCCGCGGTATCCAGGCTGCACTCGAAGCCGAACAGGAGAAGGGGACCCGAGGGAGACTCCGTTGGACCCGGGGCCGGGCCGGCCCGGACGGTCGGATCCGCACGAAAGCTAGCGACGGGCGTGGAGGCCACGGCACTCTCCTCTGGCCACGATTCGAATCGCGGGAGTCCTTTATGAGTCGGGGTACGAACCTTGGGCAGCCGCTATCGCCTAGACGGCGGCACTCTGCCAGTTCGAGAAGACCCCCCGGTAGCGTCCGGCGCACGGTTGTGGGGGAACGCAGGCTCGCCGAGACCGAGGGCCCACCGAAGTATCTCGAGTTCTGTGGATTCCGCCGACGGAGGGTCGGAACTAGCTGACCGCGGGAAGCGACCCGATCCCCTGCCGTGTTCGATGCCACCTACTCGGGTGAGCGAGCCACCGGTGTCCCGTTCCCCCAGGATGTTTAGCCCAGAGTTCGATGCACCCCCGTGGCGCGCCGAGGCGTTTCCCTCAACCACGTAATCCTCTACGTCGGCAAAGTGGGGCCTTCCTTGAGATTCTACCGCGATAAACTGGGGTTCCGGGTCATCGAATCGATGCCCGGGTACACCCGTCTTCGAAGCCCAGCCGGGGGAGCCACGATTGCGTTGCACGTGAGCGACGAACCCGGGCAACCCCGTCGAACGCGACCGGTCGTCCTCTATTTCGAAACGCGGAATCTAGAGAACGTGTGCCGAACTCTGAAGCGGAAGGGAGTCCATTTCGACCAGCTTCCCGCGAGAATGCCGTGGGGGTGGGACCACGCCTACCTGCGAGATCCCGAGGGGCACCCCATCAGTCTGTATTGGGCGGGCCAGAAGCGCTTCCGAAAGTCCCCGCCGATGGGGAAAACCTGAGCGATTGCACCCACCCCAGGGGTAGGACCCTCGAGCGGTATCGCCTTCTCGCGGGGGATTAATCGGAACCGCCGCGACGCATCAGCGATCCGTCGCACGCGAGAGAGTATCGGCCGCCCTCCCGACCCCTTCCGGATCAGGGGGGTGTTCCAATCAAGATCTCCCAGGGTTCGATCACTTCGACCAGGTGACCGGATCGGACCCAAGGGTCGGGGTCGAGGATGCGACGGACCTCGGCGGGATCGTTCGCCCGGACGATCAACATCGCCCGTCGATGGCCATCGGCGGGGCCACCGGGGTGCACCACCGGGCCACCGAGGATCACGAATCCTTCCGGCAACGCGTTCATGAAAGCCCGGTGTGCGGGCCATCCGTCCTGCTCCCGCATCGCCCGACCCTCGATCCAGGCCGGACCATGAAAGGAATTCACGACGAAGTATGCCATCGGCCCCCTTCGCATCCAGGAAGATGCTCGGCTTGAACCTTGCCCGTCGCTTCGCAGGCGCCCGCCGTCTTCCATCGGCTCTCGCGAGAAACTAAGTGAGGAGCCTCGGTCGGGAGCCGCATGTCCGTAAAGGAAGAACCCGAGCGCGCTCTCGCATTCCTTCCTGGCCTCGAGGGCCGACGATCCCGGTACGGACTTGGATTAGCCTACTTCACCGGCGGACGGGAGATCGCTCATTTTCATGGGGAGACCCGGATGGACGTCCGCTTGACCAAGGAAGTGAGCGATCGATGGAGACGGACCAGTGCGTGTAGTTCGAGAGGTGCGTCGATCTCTACGTACGAAGCCCTGCCTTCTCGCGCGTGCTGCCGCACTAGGTGGGCGTACAGGCGCTTCTCCCCCTGAGCCTCGACGATCGCGGCTTCACAAGCCTCTCGGATTCATCCGCTCAGCTCCGATACCCAGGCACCATCGGGATCGGATTCGGCGTGTAAGGGTGAGTCCTCCCTAGGGGGTTTCGAGATCTTCAGCGTTGCCGATCCACTCCTTGGCCTCCTCGATCTTGGGGCGAACCGAGCGAATGCGCTCGTAGGCCTCGTCGAGGGTCAGTCCTTCGGCACGGTGGAGATACCAAGCGCCCGCAAGTGGAGAGCGGCGGATGCCGTGCCCGCAGAACACCAGCACCGGACGTCCGTTCGATCGCTCCCGCTGGATCTCGCGGGCCAGCCTGTCCAGGTTCTCGACGATCGCACGGTCGCTCGAGTCGTCGTAGATCTTGATGTGGGTCGCGTTTGGCATGTCATCGGGCGCCTCGTCCAGTACGCAGAACCGACTCCCCTCGAACCGAAGGGCGTCCCTCCATCCCCCGACGGAGACCCCGGGTGCGATCTCCGAGGGTCCGTCAGTACGGGCCTTCGTTCGCTTCGGGGTCGCCTTCTTTGCGGTCGACATGGTTCATCTTGTTAGAGGAAAGGACCGGTCCGCCATCTGGGGACGAGCGTGCACTCCCGTATGGCCACTAGCCCACCCCTGCCCCCTTTGTTTGGGATCTGCCGTCAATGCGGAAGAAACATGATCAACGGATGGATTGGTGTCGACGACCCCTCGGATATCATTTGGATCGACAAGGCCGACGAGGGCGATTGGACCATGATCGCGGATTTCACCACTCGGAAGCCTCAGGCGATTCCGGCTTGGCGGTGCGATCAGTGCGGGATCGTAGAGATGCACTTTGCTCCCGGTGCTCTCGCGGAGGCGCTCAATAAGGAATAACACGGGACCCGGACCCGTCGGAGCAAGGGATTTGGGTCACCGTCCCCTCGTGCCCGGCTCGATGAAGACCGAGTTCGAGTTGATTCGGGAGCTCTACCGGTACAATTCGAAAGGGAGACAGGGGTACCTTCGAAAGATCTGGCGACTCCCGCCCAAGGAGCGATACCGCGACCGCGGGGCTTCCTTCCCTTCGCTCGTCGACATCTACATGCACATTCTGGATGCCTATCGTTGGTGGTTCATCCGCGTCTATTCCCGCGCCTCTTTCGAGGAGTATCCCCTAGGAACGCGCTACACGCTCGCGGAGGCCAAACGCGAAACCCGGAAGGTGGACCGGTTGGTCGAGAACGTCCTCCGAAAATTGCGGCCGAAGGACTTGGACCGAAGGATCACGCTGCCCACTCGCCGTCACGAGCGATTGACCATCCGCACCATGCTGGTCCACATGATCGAGGAAGAGCTCCAGCACAAGGGGGAACTCAACGCGCTCCTCTGGCAACTGGACGTGGACGCGCCAGTGCACGGTTTCGATGACTAGGCGCTCCGCGCCACCACTGAAACTTTTGCGCGGAATTCCCGGCCCTCGAACCGGCGGGGTCTCGGAGCTCTTGGGCTAAGGAAGGGGCCGGCGCGAATCCGGACCAGCCTCCTGGGTCGTCGAGCCGTCGGTCCGAGGGCCGCAGAGAACCCCGCACACGAGTTTATCATGGGAGTCGTTCACCCTCCGCCGATGGCCAAAACCGGTCACAAGATCTTCGCGACCCAGGTCTTGCGTGTCTCCAAGGTGATTGCCGCGCCTCTCGACTACGTCTATGCGTGGTGTACAGACTATCGCCCCGACGACCGGAAGTTCTCAGCGGCGGAACCCCGCCCTCGATTCCGTGTTGTAAAGCTCTCCCCTCACCGTGTCCTAAGGATTCGTCTCACACCAACCGCTACGACTGACCCAGCAATAGCGGTCGATGTGGTCCGTCTCGACCCTCCGAATGCTTGGCACACCGACCAGATCGACGAACAGGACCGCGAGACGGTGGATTACCAGCTGACCGCTCTCGGCCGGGAGAAGACTCGGCTCGACCTCCTAGTCACCGAGCGATGGGTGGTTCCTGATCATCCGGGTCGGGGCGATGTGATGCGAAGAGTCCGTGGCGCATGGGACCGCTACGGGGCGCTGATAGAAGCTCGATACCGCAGTGGCCGAGCCGCCCGGGGCTGATACTTCCGCCCACGCGCCGGGAGAGATTTTTCCTCGAGAGAACGCGCGCAACTCTAGCCATGCAAGGGTATGGCATCTAAAGTGAGCGAAAGGTATCTTCGCCAATCGACTCTAGCAAAGAAGCAAGATGACTAGTGGTTATTCCTGGAGCGTAGTGGCCCGATGGATTCCACCTTCCTCTCACCGAAGGTTGCAGCGCCCGACTCTGGATTCGAAGCTGCCCTCCAGAAAGCCCGGCGGGGAGAGATCGACCTAGATTCCGCGGTTGCGCTGTTCGAAGGCGCGGTTCGAAAGGAGAGGATGCTCCGGCTCTTCGCCGAAGCTTCCAAGGTGAGGGATGAGAACCTGGGCCGGACTCTTGCTCTCTCGGCCCACATTCACATGGTCACTTCTTGTGAGGTCTCCCCGGCGTGCAAGTACTGTTCCCTCTCCAGTGAGATTGCCTCCATCCAGGACGAAAGGGCCAAGTTGCCAAAAGAGTCCCTCATCGAGGCGGTCCAGTACGCGACCACCCGCGGGGTCCAGTCAATCGTACTTGTCGGCGGAACGAACGCGAAGGGTTCCGACGCGGAGGTACGGGAGGTTGTCGAGACGGTGAGGTCCGTGAGTGATGTGGAGCTCGGCCTCGACGTCGGCCCCTCGCTCTCAGAAGAAACGATACACTGGCTCAAGGGTCGGAACGCGGGCACCGTCTACTGTTCCATCGAAACGTCCGATCCGGCTCTGTTCCGTCGAGCGAAGCCCGGCGACAGCCTCGAGGGCCGGATCCGATTCGACAGAATGTTGGAGCGGCACGGGATGCACCACGGCAATGTCGTGATGAACGGGCTCGGCAGCGCTAGAGACCTGCTCAGTTCGATCCTATTCTTGCAATCATTCCGACACCTCACGTACCTTTACATCTCGACGTTTCGCCCGGTGCGCGGGACCCCCTATGCAAAGAAACGCCCCGCCTCCTTGACGACGTCCCTGAAGGCTCTCGCGATCGCAAGATTCGTGTTCCCCAAAGTTCATCTTGGGCTGGCGGAGGTCGAAGTGGAGGATCCCGGTAGCGCGGCGCGAACCTCGTCCCAGTTGACGGCAGGCGGGGGGAACACCTTCGCGGGTATCCTGATATACCGAAACCGCCGCGTGGACTACCTCGACCAAATCAGGAGAGAGGCGAGAGAGGCTGGATTCTCGGCGGAATAGTCGATTGGAGACCAGACGATGGCAAGGCCCTGGTTCGTCTCGCTTGAGTCCCGAATCGCTGCAAGGAGCGCGCAAGCGGTGTTGCGCCTGGATCCCTTTCGCAGTAGCCGCTTCCGAGACCGAATGAAGGTCTCGAGGACAGCGTAGGCAATCTTTGTAGCGGTTCTGGCTCAGAGAAGGCCCAGCCCGGCCAGCATCTGGCGCGCCGCGTCTTCGACCTTCGGAACTGGTCCAAAGAGCTCCGCCTGACGACGCGTGTCCGCAACGTACTTTCCCGTTTGGAAGAATCGGAACATGGCCACCATATCGTCATCCCTGCTCCCTCGACCCCCTTGCATTTGAGCAACGCGCATAGGGCGAGCCAGAAGCTTGCCGATCAGCGCAGCGTATTCCGGACCCGACAGCGGTCGATCAGACCCGAGGTCGATTTTCTGACCTAGTGCCCTCGGCTCGTCTACCGCGAGGGCGATTGCCCGTGCCACTTCACTTGGGGCGATGTAAGTGATCCGAATCCCCTCTGGAGTCATCCCGAATACCTGGCCCTGTTCCAGGCCCTGCCGGATCATCTGACCGAATCCGCCTTCGGGGGCGTACAGAAAGGCGCCCGGTCGAAGGGACACGAACGGCACGCCCTGTTGGGCGAGGTAATCCTCTGTCTCCTTCTTGGCCCAAAAATGGGGCACGTCGGGCGCCTGATCGCAAGCCAGGATGCTGAGAAGAACGAATCGGGGAACCTGCGCTCGCTTCGCCGCATCGACGAGATTCCGATTTCCTTCCCGATCAGTCTGTAGCGAGTCGCCCTCCCTTCGCTGCGAGTATCCGATTGCGGAAGTGACGATGGCCGAGACGCCGGCCGTAGCGCCTCGAAGGGACGCCGGATCAAGCAGGTCCCCTCGTACAACCTCGACCGCATTCGGGAGTCTTGATGCATCGCTCCCGGGGCGCACGAGCGCCCGCACCTTCTTTCCCCGCGATTGAAGCTCTCTTAGGATCAGGCCACCGAGGTGGCCCGTGGCGCCAACTTGGAGTACGGGTCGATCGTCCGGATTGGCTTGCCGACTCGACATGCTCCCGCATGGAACCGGTGGCATATATTGACTGAATTCGCGTTCCATTGCTCACGTGGTACCGGCTCCACTGGGGGCACGGCACTCGTGCGCAGCGCTTGCCCGTTCGGGAGAGTTTGCAAGTGGACCCTAAACGGTCCGTCGGGCCTCTCGAACGGTGCTCTCCGGCCCAAACGTAGGTGTATCCCGGGTCTCGGTGGCTGGCTGCAACCCCCCGCGCATTATGACATCGTCCCGGGTGACGATCCCAACCAGCTTGTCGCCCTCTAGTACTGGAAGCCGGTGGACGTGGTGCTTTACGAACTCGTTGACCACCTTCTCGAGCGGTGCGTCGGGGGCTACGGAGTACAGCCTTCGGGACATCACCTGTTCGACACGCTGACCGGCGAGGATTTCTCGAATCTTTTTCAACGTCGCTTCCGGCTTTCGGAGCAGGTATACGAGCAGGAGATCCAGGCCTCCCTCCACGCGCCCGACCTCCCCACGGCGCAACGCGGCGCGTCCGACGTCCCTCTCGCTGAGAACGCCGACCACTCTACCACCCGCGTCGACCACGGGAAGACCCGAAATATCTCGCACCCGCATGATGGAGAGCGCATCGAGTAGGGACGCGTCGGTGCGGACGGTCACCACATCCTGAGTCATGATGTCCCTCGCCTTGGCGCTGTAGAAGAAGCGCGAGTCTTCCCCCGGAACCGGTCTCGCCAGGCGAGGGCGAGGTTCGAGCAACGCTGCCGGTCGAGTGGTAGCCCGAGTCCGAGTGGTACCAGCTTTGCTGACGGAGTGTCCGCTCGCCATAGTACGGTCAATCACCCGCTCGAGGGCAACGCATCGGCCGAATTAACCTCACCCACCATCGGCCACTAGGCGGTGACGCGACCATAGGTAGGCCCCACCCATTCTACTGATAGGGGATGTCGCGCGAAACAGGGCATGATTCTGGTCATCTGCCATCCTCAACGGATGTGTCGGCAGCCCGAAGTGAGCTGTCAGGTACTCAGCCGGCAACGTCGGAGGAACTCCTGGAACCGAGGGTCGTCGCGGACGCCTTTAAAGAGAGGCTGGGTCAACAGCACAATGATCCCGGCGCGAACGTAGTAGCGAGACCGGAGCAGCCATTCGAAGAATCGGTCTGTATCGCCCAGGGCGCCGTACGTCCAGGCGATCGCCATAGGCTGAACCGTGGGATTCGCTGGATCGCGGGTGTGGGTTTCCACCCAGTTTCTCGCTTGCTCTCGACGGCCGAGGGCCACGAGCAGTAGACCGTACCACACGTTCTTTCGCTGCCGTTCCGGATCGAGGCGCTCGAACGCGTGGAACGCGTCGAGCGCAGCTTCGGTTTGGCCGCGGCTCGCGTAAAGGAAGACCTTGTAGACGTACGCCATCTCGAAACGTGGATCCAGCTCGAGCACCCGGTCCAACCTCGCGAGCGCTTCCTTATCGTCGCCCGCCAGCCACGCACGAATCCCGAACTGAGTCCAGATGATCGGAGAGAGCGGGTCCGACTCCATCGCTCGAGCGAGTTCGACGTTGGCCTCGTCGTGCCGGAGTTGGGTCCGCAGCAGGAGGTAGTACCAGTGATGGCCCGGGGCATATCCCGGACTGAGATCGATGGCGGTCCGGAATTCTCGCTCGGCGGCTTCCCATTCATACTGGCGCGTGAGGGCGAGACCTAGCGAGGCGTGCGCGGCCGCCGATTTACCGTCCAAGGAGACCGCCTTCCGGGCCGCCTCGACCGCGGTCGGCCCGATCTCGGTCCAATCCATCCGTCCGTTATCTGCAAGGATGGAAAAACAGTCGGCGATGCCGGCGTACGCTTGCGCGTAGCTCGGATCCAAATCCCGAGCCTCTTCAAAGCATCTCAAGGCTGCCAAAACCGATTCGTTCGATCGATTCGTCCAGAGGGTCCGGCCCTTGAGGTAGAGCGAGTACGCATCCAGGTTGCGAGTGGGGGGCGGGACCGGCGAGGTGGGCGGGGCGAGCGCGAGGTTGAGGGCGGTCGACACGTTCTTCGCGATCTGACTCTGGATCGCGAAAATGTCGTCGAAATCACGATCGAACGTCTCGGACCAGAGATGCTCCTCGGTATGCGCATCGATGAGCTGGGCCGTGATCCGAATCCGCGCGCCTGCCTTCCGGACGCTTCCCTCGAGCACCGTGCCAACGTTGAGCTCTTCGGCGATGCTGGAGAGACTCTGGTGGGCGCCCTTGTACCGCATCACGGACGTCCGCGCGATGACACGTAACGGGCGTGCCTTCGAAAGCTCCGAGATCGTCTCCTCGGTCAGTCCGTCGGCGAAATACTCGTCCCGGGGGTCCGGGCTGATGTTCACGAACGGAAGGACCGCGATCCGATTCGCCGGGAGGGTCTTGGGACGGGGAGCCCTCTGTTGCCAGGGAAAGATGACTCGATAGATCTCGATGGGATCGCGGATTCCCTTGAGCGGCCGAGGTTTCAGCTTTTCGAATTGCAATGCCACCTTCGAGTGCACCTGATCGAACACCGGACCCGAGACACTGACGCCCCCGGGTTCCGCCGTCGGCTCGATACGGGAGGCGATGTTGACCGTATCGCCCAGAACGTCATCGCCGCGATTCTCGACGTCGCCCAAATGGATTCCCACTCGGAGGAGAAGAGGCCGACCGGACGTTCCCTCATTACGCTCGTGAACCCTTTGCTGCAGGGCAACGGCGCATTCCACTGCGTCGAGCGCATTAGGGAACTCGATCAGCATTCCGTCGCCAATCGACTTGATCTTCCGACCGCCGTGCTCCGCGAGGATAGGGGTGCTTAGTTTCTCCTGCTCTTCGACGAGGCGCAGGGCGCCTCGTTCGTCCTGCTGAACAGCGGAGGCGAACCCTTCGAGGTCCGTGAACATGATGGCCGCAAGTCGACGCACGCCCACGAGCTAGAATCAACTCGGCTTAGATTAAGGCCCGGATGTGGAGCGGCCGGTTGGTCCGTCCGGACCTCGTTCGAATCCGCTCGGTCAATTGTTTAGGTGTCGGATCCTCGGTGCCACGGAAAAGGATGAGGAGTACGGCTCGATGGCCTCCGGAAATCTAGGTTCGATTGCCGTCGCACTCACCGGGCTCCCGGCTGTCGGAAGCGCCTCGCGTACTCGGAAAGATCTGTCGTCTCCTCGGTGAACGCCTCCACCTATAGGGCGCGCACAACCCCTTCCGACCGGGACGGGGGCGCTACCAGGGGGGACGGGGGACGCTAGGCGAACGATTCCCGTTTCTATCTTGAGCCCGCATGAAATCGTGATGAA
>JASHQX010000168.1 GCA_030038895.1 Thermoplasmata archaeon | reverse complement strand
CGTCTCCTACGGACTCTACGTTCCGCGGACGACCGTGAGCGCGGTCGCGGTGGCACGCCGCTTCCATCTCCCGGTCCAGGTCGTCCAGGAGAAGCAGGGGTTCTCGCGGAAGCACGTGAGCGCCCCGAACGTGATGCCAAGCGATATGGCACGACGTGCCGGCCGCGTCGCTCTCGAGCGGGCCCGCGGTAACGGATTCGACCGCACCGACATCGGGCTCGTCATCTGGTGCGGCTCGCAGTGGAAGGACTACCATGTGTGGCTGGCCAGCACCTTCCTCCAGGACCGGCTCGGAATCCCGCAGTGTTTTGCGTTCGACATTTCGGCGATGTGCGCGGGCAACGTCTTCGGCTTTTATGCGGCGAAGAACTTCCTCGTCGCGGACCCCAACCTCCGCGCGGTGTTGCTCGTTGGCGCCTCGAAGGAGTCGTACATGGTCTCCCCCCACGCGCCGATGAGCCAGTGGATGGACAACTTCGCCGATGCGGGGTTTGCCGCCGTGGTGGCGCGGGACTACCCGAAGAACCGCATCCTAGGATCCGATTTCCTGAGCGACGGCTCCCTCTCCCTCGCCCCCGTCGAGGCGGGCGGCGGCGCGCGACGACCGGTGTATCCGGCGTATGAGCAGGAAGGACAGGTCTTCGCCGAGACGTTACTCCCCGAGCGGTACTTCCGTCGCCGGATGGAGGAGGTGTCGCTTCCGAACTTCCTGCGCGTGATCCGGACCTCGATGGAGCGGAGCGGCCTCACCCCCTCCGAGGTCCAGCTCCTCATCATCAATCATATGAAACGCTCGTTCCACCACGCCATCGTCGAGGGGATCGGGGTCCCGCCGGAGCGCGCCCTGTACCTCGAACGGTACGGCCACAGCCAGTCGGCCGACCAGCTGATAGCGCTCGACCTCGCCCTCGCGTCGCGTCGGTTCACCGAGGGACCGGTCGTGATGGCGGCGGCCGGGAGCGGCTACGTTTGGGGCTCGACCGTCCTGAGGTGGGGGTAGCGTATGCGACTCGACCTCTCCGCGCGCCTGGCCCAGCGGTACGGTTCCCGGGTCGCCCTCACGGATGCGACGCGGGGCGGTGCCATTTCGTTCGAGGCCCTCGACCGGCGCGCGGCGAGCTCCGCCGAACGGCTGCGGAATCTTGGCGTTCGCCCCGGGGACCGGATCTCGGTCCTCTCGGGCCCGGACGTGGAGATGGTCGCCCTCCTCTTCGGGACCCTCAAGGTCGGGGCGACGCTGGTTCCCCACAACCTGAGGCTGAGCCCGACCGAGCTCCGGACCGACGTCGAACGCATTCGGCCGAGCCTCTTGGTCCGGGGCGGAGCGATCCCGGCGGACCTGGGAGCGGTGACACTCGAGGGGCGCCCGTCGGCGTCGCTCGACGAGCTGACGCGCCCCGACACCTCCGCTCCGTCACGCGCCGTCGACCTTCCGGATTGGGAGGCTCCCGCCCTCGTGCTGTTCACGGGAGGCTCCACGGGCCGTCCGAAAGGAGCCGTTCTCAGCCTCCGGGCCCTGTTCATGAACGCCCTGGCCACCGTGGAGGGCTGGAAGCTCACGGCGGACGACTCAACGGTCACGGTGTTCCCGATGTTCCACACGGGAGGGTGGAACGTGCTCCTGCTGCCGCTCCTGATCGCCGGGGGCCGGACGGTCTTCTACGAGCGGTTTGATGCGGTCGAGGTGCTTCGGCTCGTCGACCAGGAGCATACGACGATCCTCGGCGGAGTGCCGGCGATGTTCATCGACATGATCGGTCGCCCGGAGTTCGCCCGGGCGTCGCTTCGTTCCCTCCGGTTTGCGAAGAGCGGTGGCGGGAACTCCCCGCCGCCCGTCGTGAACGCCTTCCGGGCCCGCGGCATCCCGTTCTACCAGGGGTACGGACTGACCGAGGCGGGGCCGAACCTTCTCTACTCCACGGAGGAGGACCTGTCCCGCCCGGGCACGATCGGACGGACGAACCTGCTGGTGGAGATGCGCCTCGTGGACGACCGGGGGAACGACCGCGACGTCGGAGAGCTCCTCGTCGGCGGGCCGATCCTCTTTTCCGGGTATCTCGACAACCCCGAAGCGACGGCCGAGGCGAGGTCGGGGCCGTACGTCCGAACCGGGGACGTCCTGCGACGGGACGCGGATGGCTTTTACTACTTCGTGGGACGGACGAAGCTGATGTACAAGTCCGGCGGCGAGAACGTCTTCTTCGCCGAGGTCGAGGCGGCGATCGAGTCTCACCCGTCGATCGTCGAGTCCGCGGTTATCGGCGTGCCCGACCCGAAGTGGGGTGAGGTCGGGTGCGCGTTCCTCGTGGAGCGGAGCCCGGTGGCCGATGACGACCTACGCAAGCATCTCCGCGAGCGGCTCGCGGCGTACAAGGTCCCGAAGTCGTTCGTCCGCCTGAAGGAAGTGCCGCATACCCGCGCCGGAAAGAAGGATTACCCGCTGCTCGCACGGGAGGGGGGGAGTTGATCCGGTTGCGCCCGGCCAAGGCCCGGGGTTCCGCCCGCAGGGGCAACCGCCGAGGGCCGCTTCATCCCGTCCCTCGAGGCAATACTCCCCGGGGCCAGCGCACCCGGATCAAGCTCCTGAGGGCCGCGGAGAAGGTCTTCGGCAACGTCGGGTTCTACGAAGCGCGGATCTCGGAGATCACCCGGGTGGCCGGCGTCGCGGCCGGAACGTTCTATCTCTACTTCGACTCGAAGGAAGATCTCCTGCGGGCGCTCATCCGGCAGATCAACCACGACCTTCGCCGAGCGCTTTCCGAAGGTACGAACCACCTCACGAACCGGGCGGACGCGGAGGTGCGCGGGTTCGAGATCTTCTTCTACGAGTTCCTTCCGCGGCACCGCAAG
>JASHQX010000167.1 GCA_030038895.1 Thermoplasmata archaeon | reverse complement strand
GCGAAGTCAAGTCCGGGATCTACGATGGATGGGCCGACCCCCGCACATGGTCGCTCCGTTCGCTAGACCGTCGCGGAATCTCGCTGGAGGCGCTCCGGGACTTCACCCTCTCCTTTGGCCTATCCCTCGCGGACATCGAAGTCCCCGCCGAAACGCTCTACGCGGAAAACCGTAAGCGAATTGACGCAACCACCGCGCGGCGGTCGTTCGTCCCCGACCCCGTGAAGGTCACGGTCGAGGGCTATCCGTTTGATCTCGCCGAGGTCGCGCTCCCGAATCACCCGGACCGGGCCGAGCTCGGCACCCGCACCGTCCGCGCGGGTCCGGAGTTCTATCTGGCCCACCGGGACCTCCGGGCGCACCCGGGAGCCGAGGTCCGTCTCAAAGACCTCGTCAACATCCGGCTCCCCACCGACATTCCTGGCCCGGGAGGGGAGCTTCGGGCGACGTTCACGAGCCGCCCCAACCAGCGCCTGCCGCGCCTGCAGTGGGTGAGCGCAACCGACGCTCTACCCGTCGATGTCCTCGGCGTAGACGGCTCGCACTCCACCGGGGTCGGCGAGTCGGCCCTCGCCGTCGCGAAGCCTCGGGACATCCTCCAGTTCGAGCGGATCGGCTTCGTCCGCGTCGAGGCGGACTGGTCGCCCGGTTCCGTCCCTCTCCGGGTCGCCTACGGTCATCCATAGTGGAGAAAACGAACATTTACGACCCTCGTCGGTCCTACAACTTTCCGGTACGATGAAGTTCCTCCACACCTCGATCACGGTTCGCCGGATGGATGAGAGCCTCACCTTCTACACCGAGGTTCTCGGCCTCGAATTTGAACGGCGTCGGACGATCCCCGAGAACCACGCAGAAATCGCATTCGTCCGAGACCCGGTCAGTGGCGCTCGGATCGAGCTCACGCACTGGGACGGTAAGGACACGTTCGTGGAGGGCGAGCAGCTCGACCACCTCGCGTTTGAGGTCCCCGACCTTGACCGCCTTCTCCTGAAGCTCCGAGGAAAGAACGTCCGCGTGGCGAAGGAACCGTACCGGCTCTCGGGAGGGTCCGCCCGCATCGCGTTCATCCTCGATCCGAACGATGTCTGGATCGAGTTGATCGAGCGGGCCCCCGAGTCCGCCTGAGCGCGCGCCCGTGGCGACCGTCCCGGCTCCCGACTTCTCCCGAGAGCACTCGCGTCCCCTCCTCGCGGTGTTCTCCGCGACGTTCTTTGTCCGATTCGCGTTCGGGATCACGCTGGCCGTATTCGCGAGTTACATCCTCTTGCGGTCGACCGGGCTGGGTCAGAGCGACGTCGGCGAGGCCGGTCTCGTCAGCGCGATGGCCTCCGTCGGCGAGTTCTCCACTGTGCTCCTCTCCGGGGCCGCGGCGGACCGGTTCGGGCGGTTCGCCGTCCTGTTTGGAGGAATGGGAGGTGCGGCGATCCTGTTCGCACTGGTGTCGACGACCCGGTCTCCCCTCGCCCTCGGGACCCTCAACTTTCTGTTCGGGATCACAAGTGGTGCGATCCTCGCGCCGAGTCTCGCGATCGTGGCTGCCCGTTCGGCCCCCAATGAGGTCGGGTTCGAGATGGGCCGGTTCGACGCGATGAACCTCTTCGGGTGGATTGCCGGGTACGCGTTCGGCTTCGGTCTCCTGGGCGCGATCCCCAACCGGTCGCTCGGCGTCGCGTTTCTCGTCGGTGCGGTCGTGCTCACCGCCGGTCTCATCCTTGCGGCGACCCTCCTGCACGGGGTCCCGCGGGCGACGGGTCGCTCGTGGCTCTCGTTCTCCGAGGTGATCCGACCGGCGTTCCGTCGGGGCGTCCTCCTCGTCACGATGCCGTGGCTTGTGATCTACATGCTGATCGGGACCGCGCTCGTCTTCCTCGCGACGTCGGCGACCGGGATCGGAATCCCCCCCGTCTACCTCTCGCTCTTGCTCGCCGGCGCGGGAACGATCCTCGTCGTCACGCAGCCGCTGTTCGGCCGTCTCGCCGACCGAGTCGGGCGGATGCGAATGATGACGGTGGGGGCGACGGGATTCGTTTCGGTGATGATCTTCGCCTCGCTCCTCGTCGCCTACGGCCGGCAGGACGCGCTGCTCATCGGGATCGGCGTGAGCGTGGTCGCCGCGCTTGCGTATGGTCCGGCGGCGCTCGCGGCGCTCGCCGATCTCACCGTCGAAGTCGGTCGCGCGACGACGATGGCGATCTACTCCCTCACGATCTCCCTCGGAATGGTCGTCGGGCTCGTTGCCTCGACCCAGCTCTACGACCACCTCGGGAACGTCGGGCTCTACGTCTTCTTCGGGACGGTGGCGGTCGCGTTGATCGTACTCACGGTCGCGCGCTACCGGGAGCTCGCCTCGTTCCCGATCGCCCCCGTCACGACTCCGGCTCGATGATGATGTGCCGGAGGACCGGATAGGAGTGCTTGAGCGAGAACGTGATCTCGTCGATCGCGGTCTCGATCTGGTCGGTCTTGAGGTCGTCGTGGAAGTTGATCCGCAGGGCGAGGAGCGCATCATCGGGCCCGAGGAGCATCGACTGCAGGCTCCGCACTCGACCGACGCGGGGGTCCCGTTCCACCACGCCGAGGAGCGCTCGGGCCACATCAGGAGCGAGAGCCCGACCGATGAGGTACTCACGGCTTTCGGCGGTAAGCAGGAACCCCGTTCCGACCAGCAGGAATCCTTCGATGGCCGCGGTCAGTCCGTCGACCCAAAAGAGAGAGGTGCGAAATACCACGAGCAGCCCCCCGAAGGCGACGATGCAGCCGGCGATCGTCACGAGGTCCTGGTAGAAGATCGACTTCAATCCCTGGTTCGCCGATTCGAGGAGCGCTTGGAGGGTCGACCGAGAGACCCGGAGCTCGCGCAACGTGATCAGGATCCCGCCGATGCTCACGGCGAGCGAGGCGGCGATCACGATGAGGCCGTCCCCGATGTGGTGGATGGGCGCCGGACTGATCGCCTGCTCGAAGCCGGTGACGAGGGCGATGATCCCCGCGGTCGTGAAGGTGATGAGAATCGAAACGAACGCCCAGAAGAAACGCTCCTTCCCCCGACCGAACGGATAGAGGTAGTCCGCCGGCCGGCGCGAGACGTGGAGCCCCCAGAGGAGCAGCGCGCTGCCCACGAGGTCGGTGACGGTGTAGATCGCCTGGGCGAGGACCGTGCGGCTCCCCGAGAGCAGGGCGACCGCCAGGTTGGCGAGGAAGAGCGCGGCGTTCAGGAGCAATGTCGCGACGATGATGACCTGCGGCCGCATCGAGCTCCGGGTTCCTCTCCCAGGGGCGAAGCACTACGGGGTTTCCGGTGGATAAAGGCGTCCGCCGTCGTCCCCTCCGGTCTCGGCAGACTAACAGTTAAATCGCGCCCGCCGGTGCGCGGCGTAAGGTTCCTCCCATGGTGCGGTACCCTCGGCCCTCGCTGAACCGCCTCGGTTTGTCCCCCGGAAAGAAGACGCGTCTCAAGCGACTGCTCTACGAGCACGGCCCGGGCGGTGGGACCCTCCTCGTTCTTCCGATCGACCAGGGGCTCGAGCACGGGCCGATCGACTTCTTCGCGAACCCGGCCTCGCTCGATCCGCTCTACCAGTACGAACTCGCCCGGGACGGCAAGTTCAGCGCCATCGCTCTCCACATCGGGCTCGCGGAGAAGTACTACCATGAGTTCGCGGGCGAGGTCCCGCTGATCCTGAAGCTCAACGGGAAGACGGCGATCCCGTCGGATGC
>JASHQX010000166.1 GCA_030038895.1 Thermoplasmata archaeon | reverse complement strand
TGATTCGGGAGACGAATTACGTCACGTGGCGCCGACAGGCTGGCTGGGACCCGGTGATCGTCGCTCGGGCCTTCGGCTCGAAGTTCTGGGACATATCTGGAAAGGAGTACCTCGACTTCTCCTCTCAGCTGATTGCGACCAATCTCGGTCACTGCAACGCTGCGGTTGCCGATGCGATCGCGAACCAGGCCCACACGCTCGCCTACGCGGCCCCCGCGTTCGCGTCCGAGGCACGCGCAGCGCTCAGCGCGGCGCTCCTCGAGGTCCTGCCGAAGGGCCTCACGCGTTTCTTCTTCAGCACCTCCGGGACCGAGGCGAACGAGGCCGCGCTGAAGATCGCCCGGGCGGTGACCGATCGGACGAAGGTGGTTTCGAGGTATCGCTCGTACCACGGTGCGACCGCCGCATCGATTTCGGTCACCGGGGAGTTCCGGCGCCGATCCAGTGAGAAGGTCCAGCGGGTCCCCGGGACCGTTTTCGCCCCCGATTGCTACTGCTACCGGTGCCCGTTCGGGTTGACGTATCCGGACTGCGGCGTGGCGTGCGCCGAGTACGTCGACTACCAGCTCTCCCACGAGGGCGACGTGGCGGCGATGATCCTGGAGCCCGTGGTAGGGACGAACGGGGTGATCGTTCCCGTGCCCGAGTACCTCCCCCGCGTGCGGGAGATCACGAAGAAGCACGACGTGCTACTCATCGCGGACGAGGTGATGAGCGCCTGGGGCCGCGTCGGCGAATGGTTCGCGGTCGACCACTGGAAGGTCGAGCCGGATATCCTGACGACCGCGAAGGGAATCACGGGGGCGCAGATCCCCCTCGGTCTCACGGCGACGACCCCCGCGATCCACGATGCGTTCCACGACGCCTACTTCCCCCACGGGCACACCTACGAGGCCCACCCCCTCACCCTCATGCCGGGGGTGGCAGCGATCGGGGAGTACCGCCGGCTAAGGCTGATCGAGAAGTCCCGGGAGGACGGGGAGTACCTGCTCTCCCGGCTCCGGGACCTCCAGGCCAAACACCGGTCGGTGGGGGAGGTCCGGGGGCTGGGTCTCTTCGCCGCCGTCGAGCTCGTGAAGGACCGCAAGACGCGCGAACCGTTCAACACCGAGGACGACAAGCTCGCCGGCCGCCCCCTGCTCATCGACCAGGTGACCGGGGCGATGATGAAGGAGGGGGTCTACTGCATCGGGTGGGTCTCCCACCTCGTCATCGCGCCGCCCCTCATCGTCACCCGCGAGGAGCTCGACCACGGGCTCGACGTGCTCGACCGGGCCCTGGCGATCGCCGACCAGCATGCCACCGGCCCCTGAACCGTCCCTGGGGGTGACAGCGTCGATTCCGGGGGCCTCCCGGCCCTTCTCGTTCGGACGCCTGTTCGGAGGCACCTGGCTCGCGTACACCAGCTTCGGAATCCTTCTCGCGGTTCTCCCCCTCGCCGAACTGTCCGAGGGCGGGGGTCCGATCCTCGCCACCCTGGTCCTCGGCGCTCCGCTGCTCGCGCAGACGCTCTCGTCGTGGGGGTGGGGCTGGCTCGCGGACCGGACCGGAGCCCGCCGAGGACCCCTCGTGATCGCCACCCTTCTTCAAGCCCCTCTCTTCGCGACGTTCCCGTTCGTCGGTCCCCTGGGTCTCTTCACGGTCCGAATCGTTCAGAGCGCTCTGTTCGGCTCGGTCGTCCTCGCCACGACTCAGGCGACCGAGGACCGAGCCGCCTCGGCCGCGTTCCGACTGGGCCGGCTTCAATTGGCCCAGAACGGCGGCATGTTACTCGGCGTCGGCGCGGCCTTCCCGTTCCTTGAGGAGACGGGCTTTCGGCTCGACTCGTTCGTCGGGGGGGAGGTGGCCGCCCTTCTGGCGGCGTTCATGGTCCTCGCCGCGCTGGTGTTTGCTTGGGCCGGTGATCTGCCCCGACCGCCGACCCCCGCCTCACGGACCCCGTTCACGCCCTCCTCGAATCCCGGAGTGTTCCGTCTCTCGGGGGCGACCGCGGCCGTTTCCACCGCGCGGTACATCGTCGTCGCCGCCGTTCCGGTCTATCTCGCCAGCACGCTAGGGCGGTCCGGGTTCTTCGGGGTCCCGCTGAACCCCACGGCCCAGCTCGGGCTCTGGGTCGCCGCCTCCTCCGCCCTCAACATGGTCGCCTCCACCTATTCGGGTCGCTGGGCTGAGTCGTCGGTAACCCGTCGACGCAGCCTGCTCGCGTTCGCTCTCGTCTACGTCGCGATCTGGGCCTTGATCACCGTCGTACCGACCTACCCGATTATCTTCGCGGTCTGGTGCCTTCCGGTGGCCGTGTTCTGGATCGTGGCGGGGGTCCGGGAGGCCGCGCATCTCAGCGGGCCGCTCGAACGGGGCCGAGCGGTCGGTCTCTTCACGGCGGCATTCAATCTCGGCGGCCTATTGGGGGGTGCGGCCGCCGGTCTCCTGATCGCGGCCGCGGTCCCGGTACCGACGGTCTTCCTGGTCGCCACACTGGGAAGCCTCGGGTCGGCCTTGTTCTTCGTTCCCGGGGTCCTTCGCAAGGACGAGCGGTCCGCGGCTCTTCCGGCCGACGGTCCGAACTAGCCGACCGGCTCCGATGCCCCGGTCGGGTCGCGACCGTCAGAACCACCGCGAAGTGACAACCTTCCTTCGCGTGTAGAACTCGATCGCGTCGCGGCCGGTGAGATGGAGGTCCCCGAAGAACGAGCCTTTCCAACCCGCGAACGGGAAGTAGGCCGCCGGGGCGGGTACTCCGATGTTGATTCCGACCATGCCGGCATCGATCCGGTGGGCAAACTCGCGCGCCGCCTTGCCATCCCGGGTGAAGATCGCCGAGGCATTGCCGAACCGGGACCGGTTCGCGATCTCGATAGCCTCGTCGAGAGAACCCACCCGAATCACGCACAGTACCGGGCCAAAGATCTCCTCTTGGGCAATCGACATCTCGGGGCGGACCCGGTCGAAAAGCACGGGGGGAACGTAGTACCCATCCGCGCCCGCGGGCACCGGTCCCCGGGCGACCACCTGGGCCCCCATCGATTCCCCTTCTCGGATCCACTTCAGGACCCGGTCCCGATTCTCCGCCCGGATCACGGGCCCCACCTCCGTACCGGCATCCGATGCCGGACCGGTGGCAAGGTGCGAGACCGCCTCGCCAAGGCGTCCCACGAGGCGGTCGGCGCCCGGCTCGATCGCGAGCACCACGCTACCGGCGAGGCACCGTTCGCCGGCCTGGCCGAAGGCGCTGCCAATCATGTTCGGGACCGAGTGGTCGAGGTCCGCATCGGGGAGAACGATCATGAAGTTCTTCGCGCCCGCGGCCGCCTGCACCCGCTTCCCGTGCGCCGCCGCCGTGGTGTAGATATGTTTCGCCGTCGGTGCCGAGCCCACGAACGAAACGGCGTCCACGCCGGGGTGGGTCAGGAGCGCGTTGACGGCCGCCACGTCGCCGTGAACCAGATTGAACGTCCCCGAGGGAAAATCCGCCTCCGCGAAGAGCCGGGCGAGCAGGGTAGCCGAGATCGGGACCCGCTCCGACGGCTTGAGGATGAACGTGTTGCCGCACACGAGGGCGAGGGGAGCCATCCAGAGCGGGATCATCACCGGGAAGTTGAAGGGGGTGATTCCGGCCACGACGCCGACCGGCTCGCGGATGAGCGTCGTGTCGACGCCCGGCGTTACGTCCTGGAGGAACGAGCCCTGGAGGGTGGTCGGAGCCGAAGCGGCGAAATCGGTCGCCTCGATCCCGCGGAGGACGGAACCGCGGGCCTCATCGAGCGTCTTGCCGTTCTCACGGACGATCGAGCGGGCCAGTTCGTCCGCGTGAGCCTCGAGCAGGTACCGGAGCGCGAGGACACGATGGGCCCGCTCCTCGGGGGGCTGCCGCCGCCATGCACCGAACGCTTT
>JASHQX010000165.1 GCA_030038895.1 Thermoplasmata archaeon | reverse complement strand
CCGCTTCCTCGCGAGTCCGCGCGCGAGCTACATCACCGGGCAGGTTCTCGTGGTCGACGGCGGGCAGTGGCTCGGGAAGGGCCTCATGAACCTCTTCGGGTCTGAAGGCCCTCCCGGCTCCACCGACGATTCTTAGGTCGATGAACGCCGGGGGCCCGGAGAGTCCTTGCCGCGAGTTCCTCAATCGGTTCCGCCGTCTCTTCTCCGTCGTCGTGCAGCGGCACCGTGACGTTGAGCATCATGACCGGTTCGTCGGCGCGGAAGTTGTGGTACGTCCCGGGCGAGACATAGAAGGCATCCCCGGCATGCAGCACTCTGTCCTCGTCTCCCAGCCGGGCGAGCCCCGACCCGCTCAGGACAACCCCGATCTCGGCCATGAGATGCGAGTGGACGGAGAGCGCGGTCCCGCCACGGATTCGGTAGAGCGCCAGGGTGATGCCGTTGGCCTCTACTCGCCGACGGGCTCGCACCCCCTGTCCCACCTCGATCCGTGGGCGTGACGGCTCGTCCCGGACCCGGGCCTTCGGACAGCTCACGAATGGGCGTTCGCGCCTGCCGTACGAAGCCTTCAGGTGGACCGCGTCCAAATCGTGCGGCAATCGTATCTGTCGGAGCCCCCTCAGGTTCACGTGCGCCGCGGTTCCCGACCCCGACACGCGGTTCGTCTCACCCTCGTCCTGGCGAAGTGGTGCCCGCACTGTGTGCCACTCTCGGTGAGGTGGTCGCGTCAATTTGCGCGACGCCTCGGGATCCCGGTACGGATCCTCGACATCGACCGGCGGTCGGACATCGGTGTTGCGGATCGCATCGTGCGGGAGCACGGGGACAACGCGCCGGACTACCTCATCCCTCAGGTATTCCTCGAGTGGAACGACGGATCCGTGCAACACATCTTGACGGGATTCTCTGAGGAGGTCGCGCGGACGGAGCGTGCGTGGCGCGACCTGTTTGCGAGCGACTGGGTCCGCGACCTCTGGAAGAGGTCCGAACGATGACGCGAGCGGGTTCGGTCTCCGCTGCCCTCCGTTCGGCGCTCCGCCCGAAGACCCCCCGGTGCTACCGTCACTGCCAGGAACCGGTGCGCGCGCACTCGGTGAGTACTCCGTTTCCGGGCTACTGGAGTGTATACGCCTGTCCCGGAGGCGTGGTCTCGGTGACCTCATACGTCGAGCGCTCTCGAAAAGATCCGACGCTCAAGGTGCGCCGGTTCCTGAGCCGACGCTCGGTTCCTCCATCCCTCGTGACCCGGCACGATCTAAGGACGGCGACCCGGCACGGGCCCGAGCTCGGGGTCATGGCCGAAAGGATCCTGGCCCGGGACCGACCGACGCGGCCCCTGAAGGTCGTCTACTGGCGAGTCTACCCGTTCCAGGGCCGGGACGGTTCCGAGCAACGACTGTTCGTCTGCTTCCGGCACGGGCGCGCCCGGCCGGTCTTTTACGCGGACTCGGGGGCCGCCCGCCGAGGAACCTGCCCGGTGTGCGCGGCCGAAACGCTCTCGAAGCCCCGTCGGCAACGCTAGACAGTGGGGACGTTCCGTTCGAGCAGGAACGTCGTTAAGATGCCGAGGTAGCGATCCGGGGAGGTGACGTGAGGCATGTGTCCTGCGCCCGGTATCGACTGGAGGGTCCCGTTGCTCAGCCGGGCGGCGAGGATCTCGGCCATGCGGCGGACGAGGGAAGGACTGTTCTCCCCCATTGTCAGCAGTACCGGGATGCACACCTCCTTGAGGGCGGCGGGATCCGGTTCCACTGCCTCTGGGTCGGCGAATTCCTCCGCCCAGAGACCGATGTACCGGAGGGCCAGTTGGCGCGCCTCCAGTGGCAGGCGATCCCACGCTCCCTCCCGTGATGAGAAGGTGTTCACGACTTCCCGTGTTGCCCGCTCCTTCTCGCCGGACCTCACATCGCGCCGCAGATCTTCGATGCGGTGCTTCCACCGCTGAACCTCCGCGGCTCCGTCGGCCTCCTGGGCGAGCAGTCCGATCAGAGGCGGTTCGTGGAGCGCCATACTCCGGACGAGCTCGGGCCGGTCCGTGGCCAGCCGAAGAGCCACCGCACCGGCGTAGGAGTGGGCCACCAGGTGGGCCGGATAGAGCCCGGTTGCCTCGAGCAGCTCCGCGAGATCCTGGGCGTCGTCCCGCACCGAATGGATCCGAGAGGGGCCGGTGCTTTCCCCGTACCCTCGGCGGTCGTACGCGAGCACCTGAAGGTTGGTGCCGAGGGGGGCCAATATCGCGCCCCAAGACCGTTTGTCGACCAGCGAGCCGTGGATGAGAGCGACGGGGTCTCCCGTATCCCCATAGGTCTCATAGAAGATCGTGGAAGGGCCGTTCCGTATCGAGGACAATGTTTCCCTGCTCCTTACCGGGAGCCAAAGGACCCGTAAGGGCAGCTTAAGCGACGCCCGAGAGGGGAGATAGCTTAGCGGGACGCGGGTAGTGGCCGAGCCGAACTGCTTTCTACTGGGTCCTCGTGAGCCGGAGAGGGACCATGCCGCATTACGTGTTGCTCGGCAACTGGACCGAGGAAGGAATCCGCCAGGTGAAACAGGGACCGAAGCGGGAAGAGGCGTTCCACAAGGCCGTCGAGGCGGCCGGCGGTAAGGTGGTGGTCGATCTGCACACGATGGGCGCCTACGACTTCGTCGTGGTCGTCGAGCTTCCTTCCGACGAGGCCCTGAATCTGGTCGCG
>JASHQX010000164.1 GCA_030038895.1 Thermoplasmata archaeon | reverse complement strand
CGACCATGCTTTTGGCGATGGCAAGGTCGTCAGGATCCTTCAGGTCGAGCGCGATGCTCTCCTTCCCGAGATTTGCGAATCGAAAGTAGTCAGAGGATCCGTCCTTGACGAACGGCCCCATTTGCCGAGTGTCGTCGCCGACGTTCGGCCGTTCGATCTTGATCACCCGAGCGCCGGCGTCCGCGAGCATCCGAGTGCACGTGGGTCCCGAGAGCACCCGTGTGAAGTCGATCACGGCAATGCCCGCGAGGGGGTACGGCTTCGCCGGGTCCAGATGTTCCTCTTGTCCGGTCATTCTCCTGCTCCTTTTCCCTTTCCCTGTTCACTTGCGATTCGACTCTTGGGATTCAGGTTCGAGATGTGGCCGCTCTCCGTCCCCGCGGCCGGGTCGATGACAGAGTTGATGACGGCCGGTTTCCCCGAAGCGAGCGCTTCCGCCAGGGCGTTCGCGAGACCCTTCGGATCCACGGCATGGTACCCCTTCCCTCCGAATGCCTCGATGACGCGGTCGTAGCGGGCGTCCTTCATCAAGACCGTGGGCGCGGGATCACTCCCCCCGCCCCGGTTCACGTCGTCCCCCCGGTAGATCCCTCCGTTGTTGAAGACCACCACCACGATTGGCAGGCCGTACCGGCAGATCGTCTCCAGCTCCATACCACTGAATCCAAACGCGCTATCGCCTTCCACTGCGACAACGGACTGACCGCTCGTGACCGCAGCCCCGATCGCATAACCCAGCCCGATGCCCATCACGCCCCAAGTTCCACTATCCAGGCGCTTCCGCGGTTCATGGATGTCGATAATGTCCCGGCCGAAGTCCAGCGTGTTCGCCCCCTCGTTCACCACGAAAACATCGGGTCGGTGGGCGAGCACGTCCCGAATCGCGCGCATCGCGCTTGAGAAGTCCATCGGGGCGGGATTGGCGTTGAGACGCTGAGCCATTCGTTCGAAATTCTGCTGTTTTCGCTGCGCGATAGCGGCCGTCCACGCCGCGGGAACCCGAACCCTACCGGGAGCCAGCGTGCTCCGAAATACGGCCATCGCCGAGCCGATGTCGCCGACCACCGGAGCCGCGATGGGTCGATTGCTGTCAATCTCCATCGTATACGAGTCCAACTGGATGAACTTCACCTGAGGGGACCAACGAGGAGGTTTGCCATGTTCCAACAGCCAATTCAACCGCACCCCAATCAGCATGACAACGTCGGCCTCGCCCAGGACCAACGATCGCGCAGCTGCGGCGGACTGTGGGTGGCCGTCCGGGAGGAGCCCCTTTGCCATCGACATCGGGAGGAACGGGATGCCCGTCTCCTCGACGAAGGAGCGGATGTCCGCGTCCGCCTGGGCGTAAGCAGCTCCCTTCCCCAGGACGATGAGCGGTCGCTGAGCGGACGCCAAGAGGTCGATCGCTCGCGAGACCGACTCGGGCGAAGGAATCTGGCGGGGAGCCGCGTCTACCACGTGAACCAGCGAATCTCTGCCCACTTCCGCGCCGAGAGTAGCGCTAAGCACCTGAGCGGGCAGGTCGAGATAGACTCCTCCCGGTCGACCCGAGAGCGCGGCGCGGATGGCGCGTGCGACTCCGATGCCGATGTCTTCCGGTCGGTCGACGCGGTACGATGCCTTCGTGAACGGCTTCGCCGCGTTCATCTGATCGAGCTCTTCGTAATCGCCCTGCTGCAGGTCGATGATCGCACGGTCACTGGAACCGCTGATGAGAATCATCGGAAAGCCGTTGGTCGTCGCATTGGCGAGGGCCACGAGCCCGTTGAGGAACCCCGGGGCCGATACCGTCAAGCAAACCCCGGGCCACCTGGTCAGATAGCCGGTAACCGCAGCTGCATTTCCGGCGGATTGCTCGTGACGAAATCCGATGTAGCGGATGCCCTCCGCCTGAAGGAGTCGAGCCAGGTCCGTGATGGGAATCCCCGCCACTCCGAAGACCCACTTGATGTCGTTGAGTTTCAGTGCGTCAACCACGAGATGAAAGCCGTCGGTGACACTCGCGGATTGCGTTTCCCGAATCAACTTCGAGTCGTCGGATGGTCTCCCACCGGTCGCGTCCACGAAGCCTCTCCTATCAGTTTGGGGAGATATCCCTCGGGCTCAGAGGCAGCTTTACTCACTTGGGTCATATAGTCCTTCGTAAAGTCGATTGTCGAATGTGCTAGCGCACGGCCGACGGAGCGTATGCCGCATCGTCATTTTTCGGAGGCGCCGATCCCGGCGTCCGCGTCTTGCGGCTTCGCGGGGAACGTACGGAGCGCGGGCACCGTCGCTCTGAGGCACCCGAGAATCGTCCGGTTCACGCGAGTGCGGAGCTCCTTCGCGCCCTCGTCGTTTCGCGCGTAAATCCCGAAGCTGTTCCGGGCGCTCTCGAACTCGCCGGCAGGCCGAGCAAACTAGCCGGATATCCAAAACCATCCGGCCTCGGGGCCCTCCGCTGTCACTGCGTCCTCGCGTGCGACCTCGATTGAAAGTCGGGACGCGACGGGAGCGTCTGCGGCCCGGAGTACAGAAGCTCGCTCCCGGTCATCTTGGCCTAACGTCCCGTGAATGTGGGGGTGCGCTTTTCGAAGAATGCCCGGAGTCCTTCCTTGTAGTCCTCGCTATCGTAAATCTGCCGACGAATCGCCTGAAGCCGCTCGAACGTACCGGCGCTCAGAGGCCGGGCGGCGGCAAGCTCTCGGAGCTCCTGCTTGAGCAATGAGATGACGAGAGGAGAGTTCCGGCGAATATCAGCGGCGACCTCCGAAAGAGCTGCGTCGAGATCCTCGGCCGGCACGACGCGGTTCACTACCCCTGCCTGAAGCGCTCGATCCGCGGTTATCGGCTGGGCGCGGAAGAGCATCTCTTTGATGAGAACCATGCTCACCGACTGCATCAGGTTGAGGACTCCGACGACATCGTACGGCAGTCCGATCCGCGCCGGAGTGACCGCGAATGTCGCAGAGTCGGCCGCAAGGACCATGTCGCAGGCGGTGACCAGCTCGAACGCGCCTCCCCAAACCCCGCCCTCCACGAGCGCGATCACCGGCCCCGGGTATTCCTGAACCTGACGGATCAGGCTCCGCATCGGGTCGCCGTAGGTCAGAGGATCGCGACCTCCCTTGGGCAGTTCCCGGACATCGT
>JASHQX010000017.1 GCA_030038895.1 Thermoplasmata archaeon | reverse complement strand
CTGTCGGGGAGCTACGCCCAATCGTTCGCCGCGAAGCTCGCCCGGGTCCAGGTGGTCTCCGCCTACCCGATCACGCCGCAGACGGCAATCGTCGAGAAGCTGGCCGAGTTCGTCGCGACGGGAGAACTCCCCGCGCAGTTCATCAAGGTGGAGTCCGAGCACAGCGCGCTCCAGGTCTGCATCAGCGCTTCGGCCCTCGGCGCCCGAACGTACACTGCCACCTCGAGCCAGGGATTGCTCCTCATGCACGAGCTCCTGCACTGGGCATCGGGAATGCGTGCCCCGATCGTGATGGGGGTCGTCAACCGGGCGGTGGCCCCTCCGTGGAACATCGGCGCCGACCACACCGACACGATGAGCCAGCGGGACACCGGTTGGATCCAGTTCTACGCGGAGAGCAACCAAGAGGTCCTCGACACGGTCCTCGAGGCTTTTCGTCTGGCCGAGCACCCGGAAGTCCGGCTGCCCGTGATGATCACCGAGGACGCGTTCTACCTGTCTCACACGGTCGAACCGGTCGACGTACCGGACCAGTCAGTGATCGACCAGTTCCTCCCGCCGCGGGAGCCGCACGCGATCCTCGTCCCGGGCGAGACCATGCGCCTCGGTTCGTTCACCGGCCCGGACCACTACGTCGAGTTCCGGGAGAAGCTCGCCGAAGCAATTCAGCGTGTCCCGGCGGTCTTTGCGCAGATCGAAGAGGAGTACCGGTGCGCGACCGGTCGTTGGCACGGGGGTGCAGTACCGACCTACCGGGCCGAGGGCGCGGACGCGCTCCTCGTTACCATGGGGACCGCGACAACGACCGCGCGGAGCGTCGTCGATGAGCTTCGGGCCGAAGGCAAGAAGGTCGGTCTCGCTAAGATTCGGCTCTTCCGACCTTTTCCCGAGGATGAGGTCCGACGACTCGCCGCAATCGTCGATCGGATTGGAGTCGCCGACCGCTCGTACACCTTCGGACGAGCGGGACCCGCCGCCACGGAGGTAACGGCCGCGCTCTACACGGCGCCCCGACACCCGGCGATCACGGGGTTCCTCGCCGGCATCGGCGGGCGGGACGTCACGCCGCACGAAGTCCGAAGGATGTTCGAGACGCTGCTCTCCGGCGAGGCGCCGGCCACCCACTGGGAGGACCTCGAGGAACAGGGGGTGAAGGTCCATGGCTAAGCTGACGATCCCGGCCCAGGAACTGATGTACGGTGGCCACGCCGCCTGCCCCGGCTGCGGTGCGGCGCTCGCGATGCGTCTGCTCTTGAAAGGACTGGGACCTCGGACGATCGTCTCGCTCCCGGCATGTTGCTGGACGGTCATCGCGACCCCCTACCCCACGACCGCGCTCCGGGTCAATATCCTCGACAATCCATTCGAGGCCACCGGAGCGTCGATCTCGGGGCTCCGTGCCGCCGTCGATGTGCTCGGGCTGAAGGACGTCCACATCGTCGGATTCGCGGGCGACGGCGGAACGGCCGACATCGGCCTGCAGGCGCTCAGCGGGATGCTCGAGCGCCGGACGAACGCGATCTACGTCATGTACGACAACGAGGCGTACATGAACACCGGGATTCAGCGCAGTGGGGAGACCCCTTGGGGCGCGTGGACGACGACCACGCCGGTCCGCGGCTCCCTCCACGGAAAGCCAGAGGCCAAGAAGGACATGATGGGGATCGTCCTCGCCCACCACCCGGTCTACGCCGCAACGGTCAACCCGAGCTTCCCCGAGGACTTCGACCGAAAGGTCGAGCGCGCGCGCGATCTCGTCGGGCCCCGGTTCTTCCACATCTTCGCCCCCTGCCCACCCGGTTGGAGGTTCGATTCCGCCCAGACCATCGCGCTCGGCCGCCTCGCCACCGACACGGGCGTGTTTCCGCTGTACGAGGTGGTCGATGGCCGCCTCCACATCACGCGGAAGACTGGCGAGCTAAAGCCGGTCGCAGAATACCTCACGGCACAGGGCCGGTTCCGCCATCTCACCCAAGAGGACGTCGAACAGATCCAGACTCAGGTCCGGACGGACTGGGAGCGACTGCTGAAGCGGGAGCGAGAGGACTTGAGCCTCGCGCACTGACCCCGCCGGCCGTCGAGCTCCCGGCCCTTGAGCGGGCACGTCGGGTTCAGTCGAGCGCTCACGAGCGCCTAAATACGCCGTCCTCCTGCCCGCGGCGCAGCGGGGTAGGGTAGTCAGGAAAGCGGTCGGCCGCGCCGTCCGTCCTGAAATCCCGACGGGCTCATAACCCGTAGATCCATGGTTCAAATCCATGCCCCGCTATTCCCGGGGCAGTAGGGTCCTCGCGAGCTTAGCTGGACGACGGGGGATCGCCGGATTTCGCCTTCGTCGATCGCTTCCGCGTGCTCCGCTTGGGAGCCGCGGCACCTCCGGTGACCGGGGGAGAAGGCGAGGCAGTGGAGGCCGACGACCCACCTCCCGCCGTCTCTGGGGCGGCAACAGGAGCTTCCCGTAGGGAGGGTTCCGGCGGCGGAACGGGAGAGGTGGGTGGAGTCGGCGGGGTCGTGGCCCTTGCCGGGGGGGTAGGCAGGCTCATCGAGGGGGCGGGGGGCGCCGCGGGTCCGGGGGTCGCAGGGGGGCTCGGAGTCCCGGGAGGAGGGGGCGGGGCGGTTATCGTCGGCGCGACGTGCGGTCCGACGTGGGAGGGCTGGGCAGGGATGGGCACAAACTCGCCGGGCCGCCAGGTATGGGGCATTCGCAGAATCGAGGGGTCCTTGAGAAACAGATCGGCGTGACCGCACGCTCGACAGATCCGGGTCCCCAGCGCGAGTTCTCCCCGCGAACGGATCGAAAGGGACCCGCCACCGAGGGTACCGGTCTTGAGCTCGTTCACCCAGACGAAGTCGGACGCGCCGCAGTTCGAGCAGACAGGAGCCACGGGGAACACCTGACGGCGTGTCAAGGCGGACCGTCTGTAAAAACAGTTGTGGTATGTTAGACAGGTACTCGCCCCGTTGTCCCGTCGCTGGCGAAACGCGCTTGTACGTGCGGAAACGTGGGCCGGCGGATGCCTGACGAGCGGTTCCGGCGCATCACCGTCGCGATCGACGGCTCGTCGTTCGGCCAGAGCGCGCTTGAGTGCGCGATCGACCTTGCCAAGCATTACACTTCGCAGCTTGTGATCGTCTCCGTGGCGCCGATCCTCCCGGTCTACGTCCCCTCAACCGAGCCGTACGTCCCCGCGCCGCTGCCCGACGGGGAACTCCCGAGGTACCGTGAGTTCGTTGCAGCGGCGGTGCGCCAAGCGGAGGCCGCTGGCGTCACCGCGGTCACCGGGATATGCGAAGAGGGGGTTGTGGTGGACGAGATCCTGTCGCATCTCGAGCACCATCCGACCGACCTATTGGTCCTTGGGTCCCGCGGTCGATCGGCGGCTCGGCGGATCCTGCTCGGTAGCGTCTCGACAGCGATGGTGACCCACGCACCTTGCCCGGTGCTGGTCGTACGACTTCCGCCTACACCACCGTCCGGTTCAAGTTGACCCGCGTGGGGACGGGGAGCTTGTGCGCCGCCTTGCGCAGAGCTTCGCGCGCGTCCGCGAGGTGGGCCTCGGTCGTGTGGACCGTCAGGAGGGCGGTCCCAATCTCCGCGCGCACCGCATGGCCGACCGGCTTACCGAACGCTCGGCGCATCCCGTCGGAGATACGGTCGGCGCCCGCCCCCATCGCCATCTTGTGTTCGCGGAGGATCTGGTGGGGATATCGGCGGACCTTGAGGTGAAACTCGTTCGGCGCGGCCTTCTCGAGCACTCGCACCGCGCTCACCCGGGCGGCTTCGAGGGCGATGTCGCGCACCTGGGCCGCCTCCTCGGTGTCGAGCGTGAGGCTAAACGGGAATCGGGTCCGGAGGTTGCCGGTATCGAACTGCGTGATGCGGCAGTTGGGCACCCCACCCATGTACTCGCGACGGGTGTAAATCTGGCCCTCGACCTTTCGGTACATCCGGGCCGGCTTCCGCGTCATGGGCGGGCGCGAGACGGCCCCCTCGCTAAAAGGCTTGCGCCAGCGGCGCGCTCGTCGTTCGTCCGGGGCCGCGCTAGAAGGGGGCGCTCCGGCGAAGGACGGCGGTCCGGGGGCCGCTCCGCCCCACTCCGACCTCGACCGCGCCGAGGTCGTGGGCGATCAGCCACCGGAACACTTCCTTGCGCGCCGCAAGCGTGCGAGGGAGCGAGAAGAAGCTCCGGCCGAACATCGCCTGGGCTGCCCAGGCGTTCCGCCGGCGCAGGGAGCGGATGACGACGCGAAGCCGGGGGGACGCGAGGCCGGCCCGATCCGTAAAAGCCTCGCTCCGGTGAAGGAACTCCTCCGGACTGGGATGCGTGCCGAGCCCCACGAGCTCTTCCGCTGCGTGTCGGATTCGCGCGATCGCCGATGGCGAACGGAGTACCTCGGGGGAGGGTATCGGTCCTCCGACCGTCCCGAGTATCACCGAGGCTGACCAGGGGTAGTGGAAAACCTCACCGTACGGCGGAATCCCGGGGCGGCGGCGTACCTCGAGTCCGCCCCCGAGGATGGCGGCCACCCCGCCCAGCCCCCCGTGGCCAAAGAGGTCAGAGAGGTGGGCGATCGCGATCGC
>JASHQX010000016.1 GCA_030038895.1 Thermoplasmata archaeon | reverse complement strand
GTATCCCCTAGATCGCGGGAACACGATCGTCTTCCACGCTCGCGCGAAGCCCTTAAGCGCGACTGACTTTCCCCCCCGCCCCGGTGGGCACGTAGATCAGCGGAAGATCGCTGCTTTCGCAAAGCAGAGGTCGGGGGTTCAAATCCCCCCGTGTCCATCACGACTCTCGCGCTTGTGGTAAGCCCCGCTTCCGGCCGCGAGACCACTCACCGTCCCACCGGATGTCCGATTACTCGCTGAACGCAGTCGGAGAGGCGCGTAGGCGGCGGGTGACTTCCTTGAACATGGCGCGTAGCACCTCGTGGTCGGCTGCGGACCAGAACCCCCAGGCCGTGAGCACGAGGCAGCTCACCGGGCCCTCCGCCGTTACATCCGCCGTCCGAGGTTGCGAATCGAGCAGGGCCATTTCACCGAAATACTGCCCCGGCCCGAGGACCGTTACGGGTCGCTTCGACCTCGACACTCGCGCCTGCCCGGAGAGGATCACAAAGAGGGCGTTCCCGTCGTCTCCTTGTGCGATGATGGTGTCCCCATCTCGGTAGCTACGCTCCTCGGCCCGGAACGCCAGGGTGCGGAGCTGCGACTCATTCAAACTCGCGAAGAGCGGAACGGAAGCCAACCGAATGTGCGCAGCTACCGGACCCCTGGCATCGGACATCCGCGTCCTCGCTCTAAAGCAGATTCTGCAGATAAATTGCCATGGTGGCGGCCCCACAGGAATACTAGGGCTCCCTCGATTCAGGGAACGATTGGTGCGAGGAATGTCCCGAGGCGGAGTCTCCTAGCGCACGCGTGCCCGATTGAGTCCATAATCCAGGCCTGGCAGAGGCGTCGCCCATCGCGAGGCGACTTCTTTCCTCGGGATGGCAGCGCCGGAAGGCTCGGACGAGCAGTTAGGTCCCCTCTGCGAGAGCACCTAGGTCCTCGAGGCGTTCCGAACCATCAAGGCAGGCGCTGCAGCCGTCGAAGCCCGAGTGCGCAAGCTCGGGGCGCACCGTCCTACCGACAGGCGCGGCTTTGCCGAACCGGAATGGATCAGTCACGCATTGCGCGGAACTCCGGACGACAGGGATTCGCACCCTCGGGGGGGTGCTGGACACCCCCGTGTCCATTTCGCCCATTACCGGATCGGTCGAAGCGAACGGGGGGGACCCGCGCAAGTCGTAAGGCGATTCACGTCCTACATATTTCGAGGGTGTTACGAGTCCAGTTGCGGAGATAACCTCACCAAAACCGGGGACAAGATTTTGTCCAAGATGTGGGAATCAAACGTCCGCCTCGGCCGCGTTCTGCACTCAGTGCGGAGCTCCTCAGGACAAGACCGGCTCCGGTCCACGCGCTTCGGCTCGACCTAACGCATGGATCTGGGTTGTCGTTGCGGTCTCGATCGCTGTCCTCTTGATCCTGGCCGCGACCCTGCCGGTCATCTTGCGTTCACAGCATGAGACAATCCCTTCGCCATACGGCTTCAGCCCACTTGAGGTCGAGTTTTCGGGACCGAGCTGCCCAGGCTGGGTTAACGAGTCCGTGGAAATCCCCATCACGGGTGGGCCGATTGGGATGAGCCTCACGCTCATGGTCAACGCACTCGCGGGCTCGTGTACCGCCGAAAGCGTTTCGGTTCCCACACCGGCACTCACGCTCGTAAGCTCCAATACACCGGTGACCGTGAACGCGGGGACCTACGGCCAGCTCTACGTGACCATAAGGACGCCGTCAACAGTGCCGGTCGGAAACGCCACGCTCATCGTGTACGTCGGAGCCGTGACGACGAGTGCGGCCGTCCCTCGGTAAGGGGCCGCTTGCGAAGCGAACGGGGGGGACCCGCAGGGGCTCCAGATCTACCCGCCGACCCAGTTCCAACGACGCTTTGAGCACGCGCGGTCTGGCCACGCATGTTGAACGCAGGCCTAGCGAACGCCGCTCACCGGTTCGCGATGGAACGCGCGCCCGAAGCACCCTGCCACGAACCAGGGCGAGGTCGACTTCGGCCAGTGGCATAAGGACACGTTGTCCAACGATTCCTACTGCATGGACGTGGACAAGATCGTGTATCGGATCGACGCGAATGGCAACCTGCGGGTCGTGGGGATCTACGAGCTCATTCGGTGGGGTTGGCAGCACGACCTAGACGACATCCTCGTCGCGCTCCACCTTGAGGTGGTATGCCTGGGTCGCCGTTGTGTCCTTCATCGCCATCGACCTTCTTGACCCCCCGAGAGACCCTTCTCGACTCCGGAGAAGGGTTTCGAGATTACGTGTGCATGGACCCTCACCCTACGACCGGGGTCCAAGCCCCCATCGCGGCCCGCGCGATGCCCTCCGCGAGAACGACGTGCAGACTGATGTTGAGACTACTTCGTAAGCTTCAGCCGGGATAGCCGTTTCTGAATTTCGTCTGATCCGAGTTCACGATACCCCGCCTCGGTGATCTCCGCCACCGCGTAGCCATCTCCGCTCGCCGAGTCTCTCTTCATCGCGGCAGTAAGCCCTCGCAGCGATAGGTCCACCGCCTCGAAGACCGAGGGGGTTTCCTTCCACGCGTCCTCGAGGATCCCATACACGAACGGCGAACCGCTACCGATGGACACGAACCGATCCTCGATGGAGCCGCCCCCTGCATCGAGGGCGAACACGTGACAGCCAGTGGCATCT
>JASHQX010000163.1 GCA_030038895.1 Thermoplasmata archaeon | reverse complement strand
ACCGCTGTGCCTCGAGCATCGCTTCCTCCCGCGTGTAGGAGTGGAGCACTTCCCGGAAGTCGGTGATCCGCTCTTCGGGATGCTCCTCGGGCACCTCGATGCGCAGATAGCGAGACTCCGCGTCGGTCATGGACACCACCCGGGTGAGCTTCCTCCCATGGAACCAACCCGCTCCACCTCTTAAAACCGTTCGAACTGAGCGCGCTACATGTGACGTTTTATCATGTCCCAGTCGCCCGCGGCATCAACCTCCGGGGGAGGCTCGGTGGATGCCCTTCGCAGGCAACCCGATCGCTTCGTGCCCGGCGGACAGAGGGCCGCACCCGACATCGATCTTCGGCCGGACGGACTCTGGCTCGGTCGCGAAGCTACGGCGGGGTTCGTGCGTCCGAGTTGATGCTAGAGCTCTCCAGGAAGATCGTCCGAGCGAACGTAACGAGGGGGTCTCGACCCCGGCCTCGCGAGGCGCGATAGGGGACCGAGTCTAGCTCGGCGCTACGAATCCCCGGTACTGTACCCGTTCGCTGGCCGCGACGCACTTGCGGCACGTCACGTCGGGTACGTCCGGCGCCGCGACCGCATAGAACAGCACCTCGCGATGGGAAAGTGGCGTGCCGCACCGACGGCACGCGAGACGTTGCAGCGGGCTCGATCCCGCCCCGGCTAGGGTAACCCCGGAAGCCGCGGGTCCACTCGCGGGCGTCGGGACCTCGGTGCTGGTCTTGAGCGTCCGGGCGAAGCCCGGATCGGTAAAGATGCCGAGCAGGGACGCACGAAACATCACGAAGTAGCCGGGCACGAGGAGGATGTAGTATCCCAGCCACCCGGTAAGCCCGAGGCGGACCGAGGCCCCGGTGATAATCGGTAACGTGAACAGTGCGAGGGGCAGGAGAGTGATCAGGATCGAGAGCCAGAGCGGAATGAGGTGCAGACTGAGCAGGGCCCAGGGCAGGAACACGAGGGTCGGGGTCACGACGAGCGAGTTGGTCCAGGTCAAGAGGAACAGGGCGGAGTCGACCTTCTCGTACCAAGGAATGGTCCGGTTTCCGAGGTACGTCCACCAGTGCCGACGGTATTCGCGCACCGTGGTCGAGGTCCATCGGGTATTCTGGACGAAGAAGACCCGGTACCGGTTGGGGGCGATTCCCCGTCCGACGATACGGGGATCGTAGACAATTTTCCACCCTGCCTTTCGAAGCCGGAAGGTGGTGTCGAGGTCCTCGTTCGCCGTGGAGTACGGGGCGATGCCACCGATTTCGCGGATCGCCTCGACACGGTAGGCCTCGACCGTTCCCTGGATCCCCACGAACCCCCGCATCTGATACCGGCCGGCAAGGAGAACATTGGCCACGACGTGGTACGACTCCGACCACCGGCTCAGCCAGGTCGGAGGGTCGTTCCGCCCCATTGCCTGGAATCCCTGGACCGCCCCGACCCGCGATCGGTAGTGCTCCGAGAATCGGACGAGCACGTCCGGGTCTACCAGGAAATCGGCGTCGAAGATCACCATCCATTCCGACCTCGGGTCGAGCTGGTCGAACACGTTGCGTAGGGCCCCACCCTTGAACCCCTCCCGGTTCGATCGGCGGATAATTCGGACGGTAGGGTCGTTGATCTCGAGGGGAGGAGTGGAGTCGTCTGCCAGGATGAGCTCGAACGCCGGGTACCGGACCGCCTTCCACGAGGCGATGCTCGCGAGGACGATCTCGATCGGCTCGTTGTAGACCGGTAGCACGACGCTGACCATCGGGAACGAGGGATGTCGGGAGTATCGGCGGTTGGCGGGAGGGTAGAGGATCGCAGCGAGTAGGTTGGAGATGAGGTATGAGCTCATGACGAGGACCACGACGATCGCGGCGAGTTCCCAAGTGGTCATCACCTCGAAAAAAAACGAGGTCACGTCATCCTCCGACTTGGCCAGGCGAGACGGCGACGTGGTGAATGAGCCGGGACGTCTCCCGGGGAGCCGAAAGTGGAGAAAAGTCGCTGCGGGTCGTCACGACGGGCCTACGACGGCGCGCCACTCGGCCGCACCCGACTCGGGATCGCGAGGGAGTCCAGGTTCTCGACCTGGTCGGTGGACAAGGAAGCCTTACGCGACATAGCCAGGGCGCGCGCCATCACCCGGTCGAAAAGTTCCTCCACGCTTTCGTCCCACGGCGCGCTGAGGGATCCGGGGGACCGCCCGACGTTCTTCGCGGCGAGGATCCGTCGGAGATCGCGAAGCGAGACGAGCGCCTCGGCGAGGTGGCTCGCGGAGAGTGCGTGCCGCAACTCCTCCCCGATCGATCGGACGAGCGGGAGATCGGGGTCCTGCTCGGGAAGACGCTCGATGGCGAGGTCGACCCGATCGACTTCCTCGATGAGCAACGAGCGGACGGCATCCGTCAACCTTCGAGGCTCCCGGGCCGTCTCTCCGGCGAGCCCCTCGTCGGTGGGGACCCCCAGGTGGAGCGGTTCCACCCCCGACCAATCGTCGACCGCCCCTCTTCCGGCCGGTTCTTGGCGAGACAAGCAGGCGCGGCAGATCGGTCGGGCTTCGGCCCCCTCGAGGAAGTAGAACATCCGCTCGCCCACCGTGAGCGGACCGGAACAGACGGAGCAGGCTCGCGGGGCGTCCTCCGCCGAGACCGTCATCTCTGGGTCAGAGGACGGGAGACCCGCATGAGCCGGGGACGCCGCGGGGGCAGGGTCCGTGGCCTCCTTTCGTCGGGGCGATAGCCCAGGCCAACGAACCATGTGTGTGACTTGCGAAATCGAGGGTTTAAAACTGACGGCGGCTCCGAAGGACCGGAGGAGAAACTTCCGTTACGAAGTCGGGATTGCAAACGGGACTGGAAGCGAGAATTTCTCTGCGTCCGGTGGTGACCCTCGGGAGAAGGAAGGGATCGCGCCAGACCCGCGGCCGCCACCAACGGGCGTCGGCGGCTGGCGGCACGACGCCCTCAGGTAGAACCTCGAGGGCGGCCCCCTCCCCCCGGCGGGGTCGGCGTTCGCCACGTGAGGAGATAGAGGATCGCGACGGACAACCCGAGGGCCACCCCGAACGAGGTCGCGGCCACCGACAGTCCGAAGTGGTCGACCGTGACCCCGATTCCAATCGTGGGGATGGCGAGCGCGAGGTACCCGACCAGGAAAAAGGCGGAGAGAATCTCCCCCCTTTCTACCGCCGGCGACACTCGGTCGACGAGCGTGACTGCGCCCATGTAAGTGAACCCGACCCCGATGCCGAGGACCCCGTCGCCTACCGCAAAAAACCCGAGGGAGGAGAGCGGTACCGAGGCCGTGAGAACGAGCGTCGCGGCCAGGATGATTGGGAACCCCACCAGGAGCGCGCGACGGTCTCGGACCTGGCCGAGCCCCAGCTGGGAGATCGCGGCGAGACCAAACATCGTCGCGACGACCGCCGCGGACCCGGCCGTGCTGGCAATATCGAGGCGGATCCGCAGGAACGTCGGTCCGATCGCCGCAAAGAACCCGTAAATCGAATAGCAGGCGGCGAGCGAACCCGCTGCCGCCCAGAAGGGCCGCCGAATGGCCGACGGGACCGAGAGGCGCTGGACTCGCGGCCGGATCGCCTTCGGCTCGCGCAGTACCGTCTCAGCGGTCCGGACGACGGCGAGGGCCCCGACAAGACTTACGACGATGAGCACCACAAAGACAAGGGTGGTGGGAGCAGGCGCGTACTCGACTAGGAACCCGCTGAACAGGATCCCGGTCGCAACCCCTCCGAAGTTCGCCGCGACGGACACCCGAGCGACGTGGTGTTGGTCGTGCCGCGGCTCGAGGCTGGCCATCGAAGCGGTCGCGGTGCTCGTTGTCGCGCCGACTGCGAGGCCCGAGACGATTCGCGCGAGAGCGAGTGTCAGGACGCTCGAAGCGCCGATGAACGCGAACCCGCTCGCGGCGGTCAAGCCCATCCCGAGATAGAGGACCGGCTTGCGTCCGATCGCGTCGGAGAGCGGTGCGACGAACAGCATCGTCGCGAGCACGCCGGCCGTGTACGCAGCGAAGACCGCCGCGAGCACGCCGGCGGTGAAGTGGTACCGCTGCTCGTAGAGGGCGTACAGTGGGGTTGGGATGCCGGCGCCGAACGCCGTGACCCCGAGCACGTAGGCGATGCGTCGGAACGGCCACCGGCTGACCACCACGGGGGCGTCCGGTCGGTACTCCCTCACGGGATCCGAGTCACCTTTGTGCCCGGCGGTAGGGAGGGCCATTGGAACTGGCGAGCCTCGAGCGCGTCTACCAGGATCCGACCGACCGCCCAGTTACGGAACCACTTCTTGTCGGACGGGACGAGGTACCACGGTGCCCATGGGGTGCTCGTCCGCTCGAGCATCTCCTCGATCGCGGGCGTATAGAGCGGCCACCGACTACGCTCCTCGAGGTCCGCAGGGCTGAACTTCCAGTGCTTGGTCGGATCGTCGAGGCGTTCCTGGAGCCGACGCCGTTGCTCCCCTGAGCTGATGTGAAGGAAGAACTTCAGGATGGTCGTCCCGGCGAGGGCGAGCGTCCGTTCGAACTCATTGATCGACCGGTACCGGCGCGTCCAGACCGTCTTCGGCACGAGATGGCGGACCCGGGGAACGAGGACGTCCTCATACTGGCTCCGATTGAAGATTGCAATCTCGCCCTTCCCGGGCACCTCGGAGTGGACGCGCCAAAGGAAGTCGTGATCGAGTTCGATCGGCGTCGGGACCCGGAATCTCGCGACCTTCACACTTTGGGGGTTCAGACCCTGAAAGACGTGACGTATCGTGCCGTCCTTTCCGCCGGTGTCGAGTGCTTGAAGGATCACGAGCACCGGGTCGGCGTGGCACGCATAGAGCAGCTCCTGGAGCTGGTTCAGCCGCTGGAGGTGTCGCTGGGAGTCACGAAGGGCTTGCGCCTTCGTCCCCCCAAACGCGGATGTATCGGCGGGATCGAATCGGGCCAGTCGCACCTTGCTACCCGGGGCAATCCGCAGGCTCATCATCGAGACCCTTCCTGGGGACGGAACCCCCCTCGGCTATTGGAATCCGACCGGGGGCCCCCCTCGGGCAGAGGACCGCCGGTGGATAGAACCGTTGGCCGGACTGATGGGTAGGCCCGGCGCCCCCCCTCGCGTCATTGGGCCGGTCCGAATGCTCCCGGTGAGGGATTCCGGCTTCGGTCTGGTCGCTCGGTTCCCCCCCCGTCAACTACTAGAACCTGACCGCGGATGGCACGGGGATGCCGGACCCACCGGAGTGGAGGAAGCTGACTCGCGCCGAGGAACGCGTGATTGTGCACAAGGGCACAGAGCGGCCGTTCTCAGGAGAGTACGAGACGAGCTTCCAGCCGGGGACCTATTCTTGCAAACGGTGCGGCGCGTCTCTCTATCGATCGGAAGACAAGTTCGACGCTCGCTGCGGATGGCCGAGCTTCGACCAGGAGATCCCGGGGAGCGTTAAGCGCCTCCCCGACCCTGATGGGGAGCGGATAGAGATCGAGTGCGCCCGCTGTGGGGCCCACCTCGGCCATGTATTCGAAGGCGAAGGTTTCACCCCGCGGAACGTTCGTCACTGTGTCAACTCGATATCGATGGTCTTCACGCCGAAGAGCTGAGCTCGGTTCCTCGTTCGAAAGTCCGCCCGTGTCGGCTCCGAAGGTTGGGAACGGAGTCGACCGACGCGAGCGACGCGAACGATTAAGGTCGAGTCGGGCGTGCGCATCGAGAGGGCACAAAGGTCGGTGTTTCCGACCCCCCGGAGGACGAGTTCGATGGAAGGTCTCATGATGGACGACTACCCGCTCACGATCACGCCCTTGCTCGCCCGCGCGGAGCGCCTGTTCCCCTCCGTGCGGATCGCCTCACGCCTCTCCGATCGTTCGATCCGAGCAACCGACTATGCCCACGTGGTTTCAAGGGCCCGATCACTTGCAGCCGCGCTGTTGGCCGAGGGAGTTCGTCCGGGCGACCGGATCGCGACCCTGATGTGGAATCATGCGGCGCACCTTGAGGCTTACCTCGGGGTACCGGCGTCGGGCGCGGTACTCCACACGGTCAACCTTCGACTTCCTCACGACGACCTTGCGTACGTGATCAATCACGCGCACGATCGATGGATCCTAGTCGACGATGTCCTCCTCCCCACTCTTGCGTCGGTTCGAGAGAGGATCCACCCGGAACGCGTCGTCGTCTTTGCCACTTCCGGCAACGGCGTGCCCAAAGAATTCGAGGACTATGAACGGCTCTTGGCTCGCCATCCACCCGCGACGACCCTGCCCTGCCTCCGGGAAACGGACGCGGCGCTTCTTTGCTACACCTCGGGGACGACGGGCCGGCCCAAGGGTGTTCTCTACTCCCATCGCTCGGTGGTGCTGCACTCCATGGCCGAGGCCTTTGCGCTCGGGCTCTCCCAATCGGATTCGGTGCTGCTGGTGGTCCCTATGTTCCATGTCAACGCCTGGGGCCTACCGTTCACGATGACCATGCTGGGCGGCCGACAGGTGCTCCCGGGGCCTCACCTGGACGCCGAGAATCTCCTCGACCTTCTCGAGCGAGAGACCGTGACGGTCGCCGCCGGAGTGCCCTCGGTGTGGATACGAATCCTAGAAGCGCTCGAAAAGAACCCCGGGCGCTGGAAGCTCTCACATCAGTTGCGCATGGTGGTGGGCGGAGCCGCGATGCCGGAGGCGATGGCTCGTCAGTTCGCCGTCTTCGGGATCTCGACGATCCAAGGATACGGCCTCACCGAGACGACCCCCGTGGTCGCCCTCTCGATTCCAAAAGAGTCGATGCGAAGTTGGGATGCCGACCGCCTGTTCGCCCAACAGGCCCGTACCGGTCTTTCGCTCCCGTTTGTCGAAGTCCGGATTCGTGCAGAGAACGACGAACTGCCGTGGGATGGGAAGGCGGTCGGAGAGCTTCAGTTGCGCGGCCCCTGGATCGCCCGGTCGTACTTCGACGAGCCCGAATCCGCCGGCAAATGGACCGAGGACGGCTGGTTCCGTACGGGCGATGTCGCCACCATCGACTCCGAGGGGTTCATCCAAATCGTCGACCGGATGAAGGACCTTGTCAAATCCGGTGGAGAGTGGATCAGTTCGGTCGCGCTCGAGAATGTGCTCGTGGGCCACCCATCGGTCCGCGAGGCGGCTGTGATCGCGCGCCCGGACCCGAAGTGGGGGGAGCGTCCGCTCGCGTTCGTCGTCGTGAGGGAGGGGGCGCGCGTGACGGCCGACGAGTTGCGTGCCTTGCTCGCCGAACGGTATCCGAAGTGGTGGATTCCCGACGAGTTCCGGTTCGTGCCGTCGCTACCGAAGACGTCCACGGGCAAGATCTCCAAGCTCACGCTGCGCGAGGGCCTTACCGCGGCGAGTGGACCTGCCGCCCCGATCCGATCCGGTCCGCCGTAGCGACCTCGACCGCAACCCCGACGTTGACGGGAAGACGACTCCCCCGGCTCGAGGGATTCCCCTCGGTCGGAATCGACTCGTGAGCGCCCGAAATAAATAGCCGGTCCGGGTCGACCCGACATGCCCGCGGAATCTTTCCCTTCGCTGCCGTTCGAACCGTTCAAGACGAAGGTCGTGGAGCGGATCCCGAACCCGTCTCGGGAGGAGCGGGAGAAGGCGCTCGAGCGCGCGAATTACAATCTGTTCAACCTGAAATCCGATGAGGTGCGGATCGACCTCCTGACCGATTCAGGGACGGGCGCGATGAGCGACCGCCAATGGGCCGCGCTCATGATGGGGGATGAAACGTACGCCGGGAGCCGGAACTTTTTCCACTTCGAATCGGTGGTCCGATCGATCACCGGATTCCCGTTCGTGCTCCCGACCCACCAGGGACGGGCCGCCGAGAACCTCTTGTTCTCGACCCTGTGCCGTCCCGGCTCGATCGTTCCGAACAACATGCATTTCGACACGACGCAGGCCCACGTCCTTCATCAGGGAGCGAAGCCGGTCAATCTCGCTGTCGCCGAGGCGTACGATCCGGTCAGTTCCGAGCCGTTCAAGGGGAACGTCGACGTGGACGCCCTCGCGAAGCTCCTCGACAGGGAAGGACGCGAGAAGGTCCCGCTCGTGATGGTCACGATTACCAACAACACGGGCGGGGGCCAGCCGGTTTCGGTCGCCAACTTCCGCGAGGTGGCGCGTGTCGCGAAAGCGCACGGCGTTCCCCTCTACCTCGACATGTGTCGATGGGCCGAGAATGCCTATCTCGTGCGCGAGCGCGAACCCGGCCAGGCGGGTCGGTCGATTCCCGAGATCGGCCGCGAATTCTTCGATCTCGCGGACGGCGCGACGATGAGCGCGAAGAAGGACGGCATTGTCAACATTGGCGGCTTTGTCGCGACGCGGGACGAATCTGTCTTCGACCGGCTCCGAGAGGCACTGATCCTCTTCGAGGGATTCTCGACGTACGGCGGCCTCGCCCGTCGCGACCTCGAAGCGATCGCCGTCGGGCTCACGGAGGCGACCGAACTCGACTACCTCGCTCACCGGATCGGCCAGGTCCGGTATCTGGCCTCCCTCCTAGAGGCGCGGGGCGTCCCGTTTTTCCACCCCGTAGGAGGCCACGGGATCTACCTCGACGTCCGGCGCTTCCTCCCGCACCTTTCGGATGACGATCTACCGGGTCAGGCGCTCGCGGTCGAGCTCTACCGGGAGGGCGGGGTCCGGACGGTTGAGGTCGGGGCGCTCATGTTCGGCGAAACCCTACGTTCCGGCTCGAAGGGGCTCGAGCTCGTGCGTCTTGCTATCCCCCGCCGGGTCTACTCCGCGAGCCACCTCGCCTACGTGGCCGAGGTGGTCGCGCGGGTCTACGAGCGGCGGTCCACCGTCCGGGGGGTCCGGATGGTGTACCGTCCGGAGCGCCTACCGCATTTCACGGCGCGATTCGCGCCCAAGTGAGAGCGCACACAGGCCCGGAGCGGGTCCGGTCGTAACTCCGGTCCGGGGGCTTCTACGCCGGCACCGGTGCGCTGGTCCGAATCGACCGGCCCAGCTCGTGGCACTTCGACAGCTCGCCGGGCAGCAAGGGACCCCTAGGGCGTTCCACCACGACGGAGAGACCAAGGAACGGGGCGCTGACGAACGGATTTCGATAACGCAATATCGATTCCATGCGGGCAGTGACCCGTCCGTGCCCCCGGACAAATCCCGTGTCGAAGAATGCGAACCGTTTGCCGCGGAGATCGTGCGTCCGAAGCACGGTGAGCATCCGCTCGACCGACGGCGTCGGGCCTCCGTGGTGGTTCGGCGAGCCGATCACGATGATGTCGTGATCGAGTACCTGTTCGGGGGAGACCTCCCGCACCGCCGAGACGACGGTCGCGACCCGGCCGTCGAAGGAAAGGCCCCGCGCGACCTCCTCGGCTACGGTCCGGGTACACCCGTACCAGGGATCAAACACCACGATCGCCGAAACCATGGACTCCGGGCCCCCGGCGTCCCCGGAACAATCTCCATCTCCCGATAGTACATGTCGGCCAAGTCAAATGGAATTGACCTCGCTTCACCGACCACCTTCAGCAGGAGAGGTGCCGGCCGGCGAGAACGTGTCCCCACGTTGGCAGCGGAACCGTGGGTCGCGGCAGGCACGTCCCGGACCGTCGTCGGGATCGGACCGAAGGCCGGGGTCCCCGCGCGGGATGGACCCGTGATCTCCCTCGTCGGGCACATAGTGGATATCTCAGTTCGTCATTCCTCGCGGCGTCCGTATCGGGGGGCCGGGGAGCCCGGGACCGACCGTGTCGGAAATCGAGTCGGGGCACATCGCGATCCGGTTCGTGAACGAGATCAACCGACACGATCTCGTGGCACTAGCTTCTCTCATGGCTCCGGATTTTCGTTACGTCGATAGCCAAGGACACGAGACGAGGGGGCGCGAACGGATGTGCCAGGCATGGACCGCCCTCTTCGAGGCGTTTCCTGAGTACCGCATCGCGATTCGGGAGCACGTGGAGATCGGCCAGGTGGTCGCGCTGTTCGGCACAGCAAGCGGCGTAGAGGCCGCGTCGGCCGATGCGCATCGACGATGGACGATTCCTGCGGCGTGGAGGGCGGTAGTGTCCGAGGGTCACATTACCGAGTGGCACGCGTACGGTGGGCGCGAGCCCCTCTCGCGGATTCCGGCCCCTGTGGACCAGGCCGACCCCCCGTTCCGCCGTGAGTCACGTCCTGGCGGGGGTAACGAATCCGTCACTCCTTGATCACGGTGAGAGAGAGGAGTTTCGACCGCGGATCACCCGCTCGGTAGGTCGTTCCGAGCCGTGGTTCGGACGATTCCCGTTAGCTGAAACTCCTTTCCATGCTTCATAAATGGCGAGCCACAAGCAGGGGACGATGAAGTGGCACCTGTCGCGCCAGGTGCTTGAGGTGGCCGCTATCGTAGTGGCGGCGGCGGTCATCGGGGGCGTTGAGGTGTATGGTTTCCTCGTGCTCGAACCCAAGACCGGTCCCGAGTCTCTGAATGGGTGGTTTTCCGACGTTTGAAGTCGGACGAGTGCACATTTCGCTCAACAACAGCTCGTACACCCTACCGTACGTGAACGCTTGCGTGATGTTCGAGACGCCATCGTCGCTCGATCCAGTACAGGTGCAGTTGACCGTTCATGCTCCGGCTAACGAGTCGCTTTTCCTACCCAGCGGGACTCGAGTGAACGAGTGGACCCTGACCTACCTGCCGGAATGGTACCCTCACTGGATCACGTACCCCAACGCCAGCCTCGGGATTCCCGGGCGTGACTGGTTGACGGCGACGTTCGTCAACCCGGACAGGGGAGTAGTCGGGTCGCAAAACGCGAACAGTTACGCGTCGTGAATCGAACCCGGGGCGCTGATGACCGTGACTTTTCCAGCATATCTCACCAGTTTGTCAGGTATCATAATCGGAGTGAGCTGCGCGGGGTGCGTCGGATCTCTCGAGAGATCCATCGAATAAGATCGCACACTCTCAGGTAGAGGGGGCTCATCGCCTCCCTCGCTCGACATGGGGAAGGCGACACAGGTTCGATCCCGACGGTCTGATTCGTCACGAAGCGGGAGGTTCGCTCGGTGACGCCTTTGCCGGAACCGACGGCTTACCTGATCGCAACCGGGAGAACCCACGAGTTACGAGCCACCCACCGGAGGTGAACAAGGCGATGTCGACCACGGCGTAGAACCCTAGGAACGTCGTCGAGGGGGCCGGCAGTTTGCCTTGGACCGCGAGGAACAGGGCGAGCGTGAGCTCGATGGCGGCGGTGACCAGCATCATACCGGCGACGTACATCGCCATCCCGTCGCGCACGCTTCTAAGAACCCGGCTCACGTATTAGCAGGTTCCGCGGGAGACGCGGAGTCGAAAAACGAACGTCGAGGGGGGGTCAAGGCATTCCCTCTCCTTCAGATTCCGGCTCGCTCCGTAGACCCCGCATGGCCCTCCGCCCGCGCATGGTGGTCGCGGACCGCTCGGACGACTAGAACGGGACAGGGCGCCCGGTTGACGAGGCCAGAGGAGACGCTCCCCAAGAGCAATCGTCGGCCGCGGCTCAGTCCCCGGGAGCCAACGATCACGAGGTCCTGGTGGTGATGGTCGATCCAAGCAAGGAGCGTCTCGACGACGTCGCCCTCGAGCATCACGGATTCGACCGCGACCGCTCCCTGAGCGACCGCCTTCGCCCGGACTTCCTCGACCACGGCGCCGAACGCCTTGCCCTCGTCCGCGAGCGGCACTAGGCTCTCGAGCAGCGCATCCCTCGGGACAGAGCTCGCCGGACGGACGTAGGCGATCGTGAGCGCGGCGTGGAATCGCGCCGCAATCTCCGTCGCGGCGTGCACTGCGTGCCGGGCAGGCGCCGAACCGTCGAACCCGACCAGGATCCGGTTGAACATCGAGGAACGGTCCGTCCCAAACACGTCCGGCTTATTCAACCGTTCGAGGAGCCTTCCGGTCCCGTCCAGTGGGACGAGCCATCTGCCGATCGAAGTCCCCGCAGAGCGATGGCTCCCAGCGACCGAGACCCATAGGCTCCGGAGATCCCGGCGTTAGCGCACCCGGCGCGGACTCCGGTCGAAACTCCGTCCGGTGGGGAACCCGCGACCGAACCGTGGAGGTCCAGTGCCTGTGAGGATCCGGACGGCACGAGCGAAGTGAGGTTCGTGCACGTGGTCGTGGTGGTGTCGGGAAAGAGTGGGGCGCCCTCGAGCAGGCCGGAGGTGGCGTTGAAGGGGGCCAGGAACACCGGTTGCTTCCCGGGTGGACTTCCGCCGTACGGGCTTCCGCATGGGCTCAGCACGAGCAGCCAGGTCGCGCCGAACACGAACGAGCTTCCGGTGCTATTCGAGATTGATCCTCCGCCGGTCAGGGCCATGATTAGGTTCAGTGGAATCTGGCTGTGGTCCGAGGCGAACGACGACCCTCCGACGCTCCACAGCTCCGACGCCGGGCCCGGGCTGTCCACGACGTTCGAGGATACCGCGTCAAGCCCGGCGACGGACGTCGCGCAGAGACCGGTACCCGTCGCGAGCGGCTGGGCGGTTCCGTTGACCACGTCGACGAGGAGGATCCTCGGCGCGGTCCGGTTGACGTAGAGGAGGATCCACCATGGGCTCGCCCCGGAGGAGAACTGGTCGTCGGTCGGCACCCGGAGGGTCGGGCTCGCGGAGCCGACGAGGGCGAGCGAGCAGTTCGCCGCCGAGAGGTTCTCGAGGACAAGCGTGAACCCCGCCATGCTATCGATCCCCACAGCAACCAGCAGGGTCCATGGTCCCCCCGGGACCGAACGCACAGCCGATCCGGCAAGGGCGGACGCCTTCGAGTAGGTCACATCGGGGTTTACGTTCGACCCGTGAGAGGTCGAAAGGACACCGGTCGCGAAAAGCGCGAGCACCACCAGCACGGCTACGGCGACGGCGACGAGGACGGGCCAAAGGCGGCGGGTTCTCTCACGTCGGGGAGGGACGGAGTCCGACGAAGGAGGAAGGACGGCCGCCGATCCCGCGCCCGCTGCGTACTGCTGCACCGTCCCCGGTAGCCCTGCGAGACGGTTTCAACCTTTCGCGAGAAGACGCCCGGGGGACCGGGACCCTCCTTCTCCTTCGAAGGGCAAGGGGTTTCCCGGGGGCGAGAGCCGCTACTTATGAGGGGCTCCCTTCATTCTGCCGACCGTTGAGTGCATGGCGCGACCCGTGGGTGCGGGGATACTGACGATCCTTGGGGGCCTGTTCATCTTGATTGGGGGGACCATTGTCGCGCTCATTGGCGGGATCGTCTCGGCCTTCCTTGGATTCTTCAGCGGCCTTTGGCTGATTGGGCTTCTCGTCGGGGCCCTCACCTGCCTCGTCGGCCTCCTAATGGTGGCGATCCCGTCGGCCCACGGGGTCTGGGGCGTCCTCGCCATTCTCTTCGCGCTCGTGAGCCTCCCCTTCGCTCTGGGGGGTTTCCTCTTGGGGTTCCTCCTCACGATCGTCGGCGGTATCCTCGCGCTCCGCTGGAGACCACCCCCTCCCAACCGGGTCATCACGGTCGAGGCCCGGACGACCTCTTAACGTCCCGAGGAGGCGATCCGCCGAGGCCCGGAGGTCCCGGGGACCGAACCGATGTCCGCCCTCTCTGTCCTCGCGTTCGGCATCGTTCTTGGGTTCACGCTCACCGTACCCCCGGGGCCGATGAATGCGCTGATGGCCGCCCGGTCGGTCCGATCGTTCCGGGCGGGCTTCGTCACCGGACTCGGCGCGATGAGCGCCGACCTCGTTCTCGCCGCCGCGGTCTACTTCCTCCAGAGCGTGGTGAACCTCTCCTCGGTGGTGAGGTACATCTACGTCCTCGGATGCGTCGTAATGGCGTTCCTAGCCTACCGGATATTTCGCTCCCGGGCGTCCGTCGCCCCGAAGGAGTCCGGCGAGCTCGCGACGTACTCGACCGCGCTTGGGATTGGTCTCTCCAACCCCTTCCAGATTCTCTGGTGGTTCACCGCCGGGCTCGCCTTCGCCTACCTGGGGGGGCTCGTGCTCTTCGTCGGCCTGTTCGGGGCGATCGCGGTGTGGGTCGTCGTGTTCCCGTACGGCATGCACGCCGGGGTCCGCCGCTACCCCGGGCTCGAACGGGCGGTCACCTGGGTCTCGACCGGTCTCATGGTCGCGTTCGCGGTCTACTTCGCGGTGCTCGCGGCCTGAGCGGAATTCCCGGACGACACCGGCCCTATGAGGGAGGGGCGTCCTTGCAGTACTCCGTCACGAATTCCTGACAGAGCCGTCCGGCCCGCTCCAAGAGCTCGATCTCGATCCCCGGCACGCCGCACATGAACAGGACTGCCCTTCGGGTCGCTTCGGTGATCCTGGCTCGTTCCGAGTCCCGGTAGGGGTAGTTCGCGACCAACGTCCGGTCCGTCGAGTCTTCGATGACTATTTCAACCCCCCGGAGCGTCATGGGCTGATTCATCCCGATTCCCCGGAACTCCTCGCCTGACCGGGCGCGGCGGAGCACGAGGGCTTCCGGATGGAGTCGGTCCGCGTCGAACGCCGCGATCGAGATCGAGGTCTGAAGAGAGACGAGGTTACACGCGTCCACGAGCGTGTTGATGCAGGGGATTTCCCTTCCCCCCAGGGAGCGACGGGTAAGAGCCTCCGCCGCCGGCCTCGTCTTCGTGGGATCCACGCCGATCTTCCAGTAGAAGTCCCGGTACGCGCGGAAAATTGGCTCTTCGCGGATTCCTTCTGGGCCTGCGCGCGATTTCCGCACTTCCTCTAGGGTCCGGGCTTTTTGCGCCTCGAGCCGGGGATCGATTCGCCGGACGACCAGGGGACCCAGAGGGAGCTCGATCGCATGGAGGCCCGGGAACTCGAGGAGGAGCTCGGGGTCGACGCGCAGTTGCGCGAAGCCCCGGGATGCTTCGGCCACCGGCTAGACCGCCCGCAGCCGGTCCGCGTACTTCTGACGGAACTTGGCGACCTTCGGGGCGATCACGATCTGGCAGTAGCTCTTTTCCGGATTCCGGCGGAAGTAGTCCCGATGGTACTCTTCGGCCGGGTAGAACGCGGTGAGCGGCGTGATCTCCGTGACGATCTTCTTCCGCCAGATTTTGGCGGACGTGATCTCCTCGACCACCTCCTCGGCGGCGCGCTTCTGCGATGCGTCGCGGTAGAAGACCGCCGAGCGGTACTGCGTGCCCACGTCGTTCCCTTGCCGGTTCAGCGTGGTCGGGTCGTGGGTCGTGAAGAAGATCCGGAGGAGGTCCCGGTAGCTCACGACGCCCGGGTCGAACGTGATCTCGACCGATTCAGCGTGCCCCGTCCTGCCCGTGCAGACCTGCTCGTACGTCGGGTTGGCGACCGATCCGCCGGAGTAGCCGGGGAGGACATGGACGACTCCCTTGAGTTCGGAGAAAACCGCTTCGGTGCACCAGAAACACCCCCCGGCGAAGACGGCGGTCTCGATTCCTCCTTGAGCCGCGCTCATGCCGACCTCCCCAATCGGAGGGCAACGGGCCGAGCTCCGGCGAGGACCAGTAACGGAGCGACGATAGAAAGGACGGGAAGGATTACCAGCAGGTATCCAACTCCCGGAAGCTTCGCGACCAGCTCAACGAACGGAATCAAGAGAGCGAAAAGGAAGAGCAGGTAGATCAGGGCCCCGAAGGCGATCATCCGCCGGGCGAACCGGTCGGACGAGAGCGTCAGGCCCAGCACGACCCCGACCCCGCCCACCCAAGCGCAAGCGAACCCGACGAGCGCCGAGTACGCGCCGAGAGGCTGGCCGGATTCGAGGCATCCGAGCACATGCGAGGGCGCACCGTGCACGCAGGTCAGCACGGAGGAGGCGGTCCCGGCAAGGACAGCGGCTGCGACGATGATGAGGAGGAAGCCTACCGATCCGACGAGGCAGAGCACCGACGCGAACCAGAACTCCGCGTCCGCCTTGCGCAACGCGGCGAAGGCGCGGCGGTAGGCGAACAGCGAGACGATGTAGAGGACCGCTCCGACGACGACCAATGTGCCGGAGAACTGGAGCAGCCCGGTCCCCAGGGAGAAAAAGCCGCTCGGTGCAAGGGCCGTGATCATCAGGGCGAGAACGGGGATCACGATCGCCACTACCGCGGCCAGAAGCCCGATCCACGCGCCGAGGATCAGACGAGATACGCCCTTGGAGTCCTGCTCGCGGTCGCTGACCGAGTCCGCCATCTTAACGACCCTCCGTTCGCGGACCCACCTGTGCCCGGGTTATCTACTCTCTCCTGGGCCACTCGGCCGGAATCACAGAACTTGACAGAGAGTTCTTACGCGGAGGACGGGTCGCCCCTTCGGGCAGAGAGGCATGGCAACCCACGGCCTCGAGTCCCACGGTAGTGCGCGGCCCGGCGGCCGCCTCGGAGACGGCGGGACCGGAGCCGGAGACGTTCCGACCCACGAACGGCTCATCCTCGTAAGCGAGGGGGGACCGGACGAAGTCGAGGACGCGCTCGTCCGGATCGCGAAGGCTCTCGATTTCGAGGTGGTCGTGGTGGACCCCGATCCCCAACTCACGGAGCCTCCCGACCGACTCGTTCGGAAAGCGATCCCGGATCCGGAGGCACTCGCCTTGGGCCCCCGAGACTCAATCGTGCTCTTGACCCGGGGGGAACGGGACATCGAGATCCTCCGTGCGATCGCCGGGATTCCCTTGCAATTCGTCGGGCTATGGTCCGATGGCGACCGAGCCGAGAAGAACCGAACCGAACTTGCCGAACAAGGGGTCTCCCCGGAGTTCCTCGCCCGCCTGCACGCGCCGGTCGCGGGAGATTCGCGATTCCGGGCTCCGTCGGAGATCGCGCTGGCAATTCTTTCAGAGGTCGTCGATGGGAACGGCCCGCACCCGGGGCGGGTGCCCGACCGGGCAACCCACTCGCGGCGGCTGCGCCGTCGGGCCTAGGGCCGGACGACGACCTGCACGTTCGTCCGGGCCCACGCCTTCGAACTGGACCACGGATCGCCGTCGTAGACCTCGCGGTAGGCGCCGACCGATCGGATCTTCTTCTCCTTGCGTCGCCACCTCAGCCAGTCGGTGATGCCATGGTAGATCACTGCCGGAGAAACCAGGTCGGGGTCGAACGTGACGCTCGCGACGCGCGAGGTCCGGAAGGTCTTTAGGCGGATCCCTCCGCTCGACCGGGCCCGGCCCCGGATCTCGATAGCGACCTCCCAAGCCCGCTCGCCCGGCTCGCGGAAGATCCATTTGCCGGTGCGAAGGCGGTTCTTCTTGGCCCACGCGACGATCCGCGCGAAGTTCGATCGGATCTTCGATTCGCTCCAGGGTCCCTTCCACGAGATGCTCGCCACCCGGTACGCCGGGGCTCGACGGAACGCAAAGTCCACGGTCATGGCTCTCTCAATCTCGGGGACAAGCGCTCACCCTTCATGAAACGGACGGGTGGCGGGGGGGAGACGGGATCGGTGGACCCCGGTCTCCGAAGTCCGAGACTGGGGTCGGCGACGACAAGGTCTTACGAGGGGAGCCGGTTCCTCAGGCGTGCGCGCCCACGAATTCGCCGAAAAGGTCCGCGAGCTCGCGGCGGAGCATCGACCGTTCGCGATGGCGACCGTGGTGCGAACGGAGGGTTCCACCCTCGCGAAGCGGGGGTTCAAGATCCTGATCTCTAGCGAAGGCAAGATCGCCGGCGGCACCTTCGGAGGCGGTTGCCCGGAGGGGCCGATCGTCGCGATCGCCGAGCGAGCGATGGCCGACGGGGAGAGCCGCGTCGTCCGGGTCCACCTCGTCGACGCGAAGGCGGCACTCGCAGGGATGGCGCAGTCGCCCTCCGAGGACGAGATCTTCGTTGAGACCGACTGCGGGGGGATCCTGGAGGTCCACGTGGAGCCGATCCTGCCGAGCGAGCGGCTGGTCCTCATCGGTCAGGGAGGCCGGGACGATGTCGAAGATGCGCTGGTGCGGCTCGCCCGATCGCTCGACTTCGAAGTGACCGTGGTCGATCCGAACCCTGAGCTCACCGAGTCACCGCATCATCTCCTTCGGGCCCCCGTTCCGGACCTCGCCTCACTGCGTCTCGGCGAGCGGGACTCGGTCGTCGTGCTGACGAGGGGAGAGCGGGATCTCGCCGTCCTCTCCGCTCTCGCGACGGTCCCGCTGCGGTACGTGGGGATGCTCGGAAGCCGCCATCGATGGGCGAAGAACCGGGAGGAACTCCGATCGCGCGGGATCCCGGAGCAGTTCCTCGCCGAACTCCATGCACCGATCGGCCTGGACATCGGGGCCCGGTCGCCGAGTGAGATCGCCCTAGCGATCTTGGCCGAAGTGGTGGCCGCGAAATACGGCAAGATCTCCGCGAAGTCCTTAGCCCCCGCGGCGGATTCCACGCGCGCGCCTCGGTAGATCCCGGTCGTTTCGAACCATCCCGACCGCGGTTCCTCGAACCGGTCGTCGGGGCGTTAGGCCGGTCGACCCTCGAGCGTCCGTTGGGCGCGATCGAACAGTCCCTGAGTCTTCTTCTCAATCGTGCTGCGGATAATCCGCTCCCCGAGGGTAGCGACCGGCCCGGAGAAGGTCAGGTCCGCCGTCCAACGCACGGTCGTGACTCCCCCCGCCTCGCCCAGGTCTGTGCGAATCAGACCGTCGACCCCGCTGCCGAGTCCCCCGCCGTGGATCTTGGCTGCGACCCGATCGGGGGAGTGGCGCTCGGTGTACTCTCCGTTCATCCGAAACGTGCCCCGGATGAACCCGATTCCCGTGGTGAGGGTGCCCGTGAAGTGCCACTCGTCGGTCACCTCGACCGTATGCGGGTCGTCGAGGCAGTCGACCAGCAGCTTCGCGTCCGTGAAGAAGGCGTAGACCGCCTCCCGATCTCTACGGACCTCGAACGAACCTTCCTCGTGCATCTCGTCTCTCCATTCCCCGAGGGTTTCGCGACCTCTACGGCCCGGGGACGAGGAGGGGACCGAAGGATGAACTTTCCGACCGCTAAGGGACCGGGCCGGGACCACCTGGGCGTCGCGGGAGGGTCCCGGGCGATCCATGGGGCCGAGGGAAGTCGGCAGGGCTGGCGAAGAGGTCGAGGAGCGGGAGGGCGGTTCGGAGAGCGGCCGTGGAGGGCGCAAACCCCTTCTCGGCGGCGTAGGGGTTCACCCATGCGAGCCTCCCGGCGGCCCTGCGGATCCGCTCGAGCTCCCGCCGCAACCGGCTCACATCCCCGAGGTCCCATCCGTCGCTTACGATGAGTACGGTCGTTGTCGCGCGCAGGAGCGACCCCCAGTGGCGAGAGAACTCGGCGAGGCAGTAGGCGATCTGCGTGCCCCCGCCCGTGCCGGCGAGACGACCCGAGAGCTCCGGGAGCGCACGGGCGTACGACTGGCCCTCGAAGAGACCGGTGATCTCCTCGATCGCATGCCCGAAGGCGAAGACCCGCGTCCGTCGGATTACGCGATGGAGCGAGTGGACCAGAGCGAACAGAGAGCTCGTGTGTTCGCGCATCGAGCCGCTGACATCCCAGAGGATGATCAGGTCGGCGCGACGTGGGAGCCGGTCCCGGCGGAATAGCTCGATCCACTCTCCCCCCGTGCGTGCGCTTCGCACGGCCGTGCGACGAAAGTCGACGAACCCGGACGGGGATCGGTGCCAAGCGCGACCGGGGAGCGTCGCGACACGACGGCGGAATCGGCGTGCCCCGAGCCTGTAGCGTCGCAACTCCGATGGAGAGACGAGCTGGGTGGGATGGCTCGGGTCGGGAGCCCGCGTGCTATACCTTCCCTCTAGACTGGCCGTCACGGTCCGGGGCTCCGGCCCGCGTCGGTGCGGTGGGAGCCTTCTCGGAGTACCTCGTCGGTCCCTCGGTCGGGGGACCTTCCCTTCTTCCGATGCAGGAGGGATCGGCACGGTCCCGAGCGTCGACCAGTACTCATCGAAGATCCGGTTGATCGTCCGTAGGTCGTCCGGAGATTTTCCCAGCGTGGCTCGACACGCTTCGCGGAACGCGGACCGGTCTAAGGGCGAGATGAGGGCGGCCGCCCGGCCGAGATCAAGCCCGGCGCCCACGCCGACGACGACCCCCTCCTCGCGCAGCCGGTCCAAGAAGCCTTGGACCCGCAGGAGAAACCGGAGCCCTTCCGGCGCCGGAGACGGTTCGCTCATGGCGCGGCGAGGAGCGAATCGAGGCGTTCGCGACGGTACGTCTCGAGGTCGCGCGCGTCCTTGAGGAGCAACCCGAGCGTTTCGGCGACCTGCGCCGAGTGGAGCGACCCTTCGCCGAGCGCGAGGAGCGCGGCGGCCCAGTCGAGTGTCTCGGCAACGCCAGGGCGCTTCGCAAGATCTTCTTGTCCGCGCAGGCGCTGGACGAACGCGGCAATCTCTCGGGCGAACCCCTCGGGCAGCTGGGGGATTCGCCGGCGGAGAATGTCGACCTCCTTCTCCGGGCTCGGGTAGCCGATGTAGGCATACAGGCACCGGCGCTTCACCGCATCGCCCAGCTCGCGGGTCCGGTTCGAGGTCAGGATCACGAGCGGGACGGTACGCGCGCGGATCGTGCCGAGCTCGGGGATAGTCACCTGGTAGTCCGAGAGGACCTCGAGGAGGAGCCCCTCGAACTCCTCGTCGGCGCGGTCGAGCTCGTCGATGAGGAGGACCGGTCGAACCGGGCCGGAGCCTTCGAGCGCGCGGAGGAGCGGCCGTCGTAAAAGGAACCGCTCGGAATAAATCTCGGTCTCGAGTTGCTCTGTGGTCCGGTCGCGTTCGTGCAGCCGGATCTCGAGAAGCTGGCGGGGGTAATCCCACTCGTAGAGCGCCGCGCTTGCGTCCAGTCCCTCGTAGCACTGCAGCCGGATCAACTCGCCGCCCGAGGCAGCCGAGAGCGCTTTCGCGATCTCGGTCTTCCCGCACCCGGGTTCTCCCTCGATGAGGAGCGGTTTGTCGAGCCGCAGCGCTAGATAGACGGCGGTTGCAAGGCCCCGCTCGATGACGTACTGCTGGCGCGACAGGGCCTCCATCACCGCGTCGACCGACGCGCCGATCGCGGGGACACTATCGGGCTCGGTCATACCCCCGGCCGGGCGGGGACCATCGGCAAGAGCGAGCCGAGCGACGAACGGGACGGGTAGTCCGTAACGTATCCTCCGTAGTACGGCATCCGCGTGGTGATGACCTGACGGAAGGCCGAACGCAATCCGTCGTCGTCGAGCCCGCGTGTCGGAATGAGGTCGTCCGTGCGGTTGAGACACCCTTTGAGCTCTCCCTTGTGGGTGACACGGATCCGGTGGCAGTTCGAGCAGAACTCGGCATTGTAGACCGGATCGACCAGTTCGACCTCGACGTGACGGAAGAAATAGACATGGCGATGGTGCATCTCGCGGATCAGCACGCGGGTCGCGTGTTCTTCGAGCCACTTCCGCACCGCGTCGATGTCGACCATCCACTCCCGGTGGGCCACGAGCTCCGGCATGAACTGGATGAGTTGGAGCTTGAGTCCGTCCGTGGCCCCGACGTAGTCGATCATCCGGGGGATGTTATCGAGCGTCGGCCGGAAGACAACCATGTTTAGCTTGACCGGCTTCAAGCCGACCCGGAGCGCTTCCCGGATCCCCCGCAGCACCGGCGCGAGACCTCCCTTGCGGATCGAACGGAACGCCACCGGGTCGATCGAGTCGACCGAGACGTTGACCCGTTTCAACCCCGCGTCCCGCAGTGCCTCGGCCCGGTACTCGAGCATGGATCCGTTCGTCGTCAGGGAGACGTCCGGAATCTGCTCGACCGACCGGGAAATGATCTCCTCGAGGTCGTCGCGGACGAGCGGCTCGCCACCGGTGAACTTCACCGATCGGATTCCGAACTCGCGCGCGACTCCGATGAGGCGCTCGATCTCTGCTACCGTCATCTCTTCCCCATGCGGAGAACGGGGTCGGGCGACAGGTCCGAGGCCCTCGTCGTGGCAGTAGACGCACCCGAAGTTGCAGCGCTTCGTCACGCTGACCCGGATATCAGTCACTTCGCGTCCGAAGGCGTCGGACAGCATGGAAGACGGAAGACTCCGCACCCCCCTTAAAGTCGCGGTCAGCGCCGACGGAGACCCCGGCCTCACGGGTCCGGACCCGCATGATACACTTTCGCAAGGACTAAAGCCGAGGAGATGCTCGGACGGTCGGGCAATGCCCCCAGGTGGTCGATGATCCCGCCGCAGTTCGAGTACTACGCGCCCCATTCCGTCGACGAAGCCGTCGCGCTCCTCCAGCGGTTCGACGGCGAAGCGAAAGTGCTGGCCGGTGGGCACAGCCTGATTCCGCTTATGAAGTTGCGACTGGCCGAGCCCCATGTTCTGGTCGATATCAACCGGATCCCGGGCCTGTCGTACATCCGGGAGGAAGCGGGCCACCTCAAGATCGGGGCGACGACCCGGACGAATGACCTCCTCGAGTCCGATCTCCTCCGCCGGTCGTATCCGATCCTGACGGATGCCGCCCATGAGATCGCCGACCCGCTCGTCCGTAACCTCGGAACGGTGGGCGGCAACGTCTGCCACGGCGATCCGGGGAACGACCTTCCCGCTTGCATGCTCGCACTCGACGCCGCGATGGTGCTCGCGGGCCCGCAGGGAGCCCGGACGGTGCCAGCCTCTTCCTTCTACAAGGACACATTCGTCACCGCGGTCGAGCCTACCGAGATTCTCGTGGAGGTCCAAATCCCGAAGGCCCGGGCCCGTCAGGGAAGTGCGTACCACAAGATCGAGAAGCGTGCGGGGGACTTCGCGATGGCCGGCGCCGCCGTCTCGCTCGTGCTGGACTCGGCGGGTCGAGTCGAGAGCGCGGGCATCGGCCTCACTGGAGTCGGCCCGACGGCGATCCTTGCCCTACGCGCGGGCAACTCGCTCGTAGGCCAATTGCCAGATGAGAGCCACTTGGCGCACGCCTCTCAGCTCGCCCAGGAGGCCACCCAGCCGGCGTCCGACCTGCGCGGGCCGATGGAGTACAAGCGCGCGATGGCCGGTGTTCTTGCGCGTCGTGTCCTCGATCAGGCTCTCGCCCGAGCCCGAGGAGGTGGGTAGGATGTCCGCCGCGGCGCACGCCGTAAGCCCAGCTGCCTCCCTCACATCGGCGGGGGGCACGAACGCCCGCATCCGGGTCACGGTCAACGGACAGGCGGTCGTCGCCGAGATCGAGCCGCGGACGCTCCTCGTCCATTTCCTGCGCGAGGTCCTGGGACTGACCGGGACCCACATTGGCTGCGACACGTCGCACTGCGGGGCGTGCACCGTCCTCCTCGACGGCAAGGCGGTCAAGTCCTGTACCGTGCTCGCGGTCCAGACCGACGGTCGCGAGGTCCGCACCGTGGAGAGCCTCGAGGTCGGCGGGAAGCTCTCGCCGGTGCAGGAGGCGTTTATCGAGTGCCACGGGCTCCAGTGCGGGTTTTGCACGCCGGGGATGATGATGAGCGCGACCGCGCTCCTCGCGAAGACCGCGAACCCGACCGAGGCGGAGATCCGCGACGCAATCCGCGGGAACCTATGCCGGTGCACCGGCTATGTGAACATCGTCAAGGCGATCCAGTCGGCTGGCCAGAAGATGCAGTCCGCGGCGGGGACGGGAGGGAAAGCATGAGCGCCGCGCCCCCCCACATCAAAGGCGGAATCGGTCAGTCAATCCTTCGGAAAGAGGACGCCCGTTTTGTCCGCGGGAAGGGCAACTACGTCGACGACGTCAAGCTGCCCGGGATGCTCTACCTCGACATCACCCGCAGCCCGTACGCCCATGCAAAGATCACGGCGATCCGGACCGAGCGGGCGCTCAAGGTCCCCGGGGTCCTCGCAGTCATCACGGGCAAGGATCTCGAAGCCGCCGGCCTCGCCTGGATGCCGACCCTGATGTCGGACAAGCAGATGGTGCTGCCGACGGACACCGTCATGTACCAGGCGCAGGAGGTCGCGGCAGTCGTCGCCGATAGCCGCTACGCGGCGGCGGACGGCGCGGCCGCGGTCGAGGTCGATTACGAACCGTTGCCGGTCGTGACGGACCCATTCAAGGCGCTCGAGCCGGGGGCCCCCGTCATCCGGACGGACCGGTCGGAGAAGTCGAATCACATCTGGCATTGGGAGACCGGCGACAAGAGCGGGACAGACCAGCTCCTCACGAGTTCCCCGGTCCGAGTCGAGCAGGACCTCTACATCCCACGGATCCACGTCTCGTCCATGGAAACGTGCGGGTGCGTCGCGCATATGGACTCGGTCACCGGCCGGTTCACGATCTACATGACGACCCAGGCACCGCATGCGATCCGCACAGTGTTCGCGCTGGTCGCCGGCCTTCCCGAACAGAACATCCGGGTCATCTCCCCCGACATCGGGGGCGGGTTCGGGGGAAAGGTACCCGTCTACCCCGGCTACGTCCTCGCCGCGGTCGCGTCGATCAAGACCGGCCATCCCGTCAAGTGGATCGAGGACCGGTCCGAGAACCTGCAGGCCGACTCGTTCGCCCGGGACTACCACATCCACGCGGAGGTCGGAGCGACGGCGGACGGGAAGGTCACGGCGCTCCGGGTGAAGACCCTCGCCGACCATGGCTACACCGACGCTGCCGCCAACCCATCGAAGTTCCCGGCCGGGCTCTTCCACATCATCACGGGCTCGTACCCGTTCGCGAAGGCATTCGTTGAGGTCGACGCCGCCTACACGAACAAGCCCCCGGGCGGAATCGCTTACCGGTGCTCGTTCCGTGTCACCGAGGCGGTCTACACGATCGAGCGGATGATGGATATCCTGGCCCACCGGCTGAAGATCGACCCGGCCGAGTTCCGCCTCAAGAACTTCATCCCGCCAGAGGCGTTCCCGTACTCGAGTGCGCTCGGATGGACCTATGACAGTGGGAACTACGCCGGCGCGCTCCAGAAGGCGATGCAGATCATCGACTACGCCGGCCTCCGGCGCGAGCAGGCGGAGAAGCGTCGGCGGGGCGAGCTAATGGGGATTGGCATTTCGAGCTTCACCGAAATCGTCGGCGCCGGCCCGTCGGAGAAGTTCGACATCCTCGGGATCAAGATGTTCGATTCGGCGGAGGTGCGGATCCATCCGACCGGCAAGGTCATCGCCCGGTTCGGAACGAAGTCCCAGGGCCAGGGCCATGAGACGACGTACGCCCAGATCCTCGCCGAGGAGCTCGGGATCCCAGCCGACGACATCCGCGTCGAGGAGGGGGACACCGACACCGCTCCCTACGGACTCGGAACGTACGCGAGCCGAAGCACCCCGACGGCCGGCGCGGCCGCCGCGGTCGCCGCGCGAAGGATCCGCGAAAAGGCCCAGAAGATCGCCGCTCACCTTCTGGAGGTGAGCCCGGACGACGTGGAGTGGAAGGACTACGCCTTCCGGGTCAAGGGCGTTCCGTCCAAGTCGAAGACGATGCAGGAGGTCGCGTTCGCCGCGTACACGAACCACCCGAGAGGGATTGAGTCCGGTCTAGAGGCGGTCGACTACTACGACCCGCCGAACATGACGTACCCGTTCGGGAGTTACATCTGCGTCGTCGATATCGACAAGGAAACCGGCCAGATCCACGTCCGACGGTTCGTCGCGGTCGACGATTGCGGGACGATCATCAACCCGATGATCGTCGACGGCCAGATCCACGGCGGCTTGACGATGGGGTTCGCACCCGCGCTCCTCGAGGAGATCCAGTACGACGAGAACGGCAACATCCGGGGCGGGTCGTTCACCGACTACCTGCTCCCGAGCGCCGTCGAGACTCCGAAGTGGGAGACCGCGAAGACGGTCACGCCAAGCCCGCACCACCCGATCGGGGCGAAGGGGGTCGGCGAGTCGGCGACGGTCGGGGCGCCGCCCGCGATCGTCAACGCGATCGTCGACGCGCTCCAGCCGTACGGCGTCGAGCACATCGATATCCCGGTCCACCCGTGGAAGGTCTGGCAGATCCTCCACGGCGCCGAGGCGAAGGCAAAGTAGCGAGCCAGTCGGGGTCTATTCGCTCTGCCCGCCCGCTTAGCGCCGCGCCACGGGCACCTCGGGGGTCTCCTCGAGCGGGACCGTGGCGTCGAACCGATGGCCCCGGCGTTGGACGCCCACGGTGACGTCCGAACCGACCGGGAACTTCGAGAGGGACTCGATGAGCTCGCGGACGCGATGCACCTCGAACGGCCCGATGCGCGTGAGGACGTCCCCCGGACGCAATCCCGCGCGGTGCGCGGGCGAGCGGGGCACGACCTCGGCAATCAGGAGCCCCGAGCCGGGGACGAGCCCGTGTGTCCGCGCGAGCTCCGGGCTGAGCTCGGCGACCTGGACGCCCACCCACGGGCGGATCACTCGACCCCGGCGACGCAGCTCGTCTGTGATCCGCTGGGCTGCGTGGATCGGGATTGCGAATCCGACCCCCTGGGCGTACGGCATCATCGCGGTGTTGATCCCAATCACCGAGCCGGAGAGGTCGAGGAGGGGCCCGCCGCTGTTCCCCGGGTTGATCGCTGCGTCGGTCTGCACGAGTCCCTCGAAGATGAAATCGGACCCGAGGAGTGGGCGGCCGAGCGCACTTACCACGCCAGTCGAAACGGTCGGCCCGCCGGGGAGCCCGAGCGCATGGCCGACGGCAAGGACGACCTGACCGACCCTGAGCTTGTCGGAGTCCCCGAGGCGGGCCGGAGGGATCTCGACTCCGTCGACCTTCACCAGCGCCACGTCCGTGACCGCGTCCCCACCGACGACCTCCCCGGGAAGTTCGCGGCCATCGGCGAGATGGACGCGCAGCGCCGTCGCACCGTCGACGACGTGCTGGTTCGTCAGGAGGTATCCGCTCCGCTCCCAGACGATGGCCGTCGCCTGGCCCGGAGTCGCGAACGGACTCGGGCCCCTCCAGCGGCCTACCTTGAGGCTCTCCACGCTCGCTACACTTGGGCCGATCGCGTCGACCGCAGCGACGATTCGATCCTCAAGCTCGCTGAGCCCCATCCCCGACCTCCCGAAACCCTCGGTCTCAGAGGACGGTGGCTCTCGAACCTGGCCACGGGAGGATTGGCTGGGGTCCCGTGGGTGGGGCGGGCATCGGCGAACCGGGGGTGATCATCCGCCTCACTCCTCGAGGAGCTTCTCGAGCTTCTCGAACAGCTCCTCGGCCTCCTTTTCCTTCTTGCGGCCGCCTTCCCACCGGGCGTTCACGATATCGACCAGTACGTCAGCGACCTTGTCCATCCACGGTCCCTCCTGCGTGTCGAACCGCTTCTTGATCTTCTCTCGGAGCAGCTCGTTGTACGCGCGGTACGCTGTCCAGACCCACGGGCCGTAGTGCACGTTTCCATCGCCGCATTCGTTCTCACTTTCGGGCATCGTTTCTTACCTCGGAATGCTGGATTCCGAGCTACGATACCCGCCGGAGGAGGATATTGACCGGGTCACCGAGGGACCGGTCACATCCTGGGGAAATCTGCACTCACCGGTCGGCGAGTCTGCGAACCGTCCCACCCGGCGGTACAAGATAACGGCCGCGTAACCGACCTGCTAAAAGCCGCAGTACGGTTCCTCGTGCGATGGCGTCCGATCCGGTCGAGTCCCCGGGCTTCGAGCCCTCGCGGCTCGACGAGCGCGTCCTCACGGCGCTTCAGGGCCTACCCGGGCGGGTCGCGTTCAGCGGACTTCGGCGGGTCCTCAGAGCGCACCCCGAGTCCTTGGCACGCGCCCTCCGCCGCCTCGAGCGCGAGGGCCTCGTCGAGCGCGTCGACGGTGGCTACCGGGCGCTCGTCGGGGCCGGTTCGGCGCCGCCGGCACTCGCGCGAGATCTGAGGTCGATCGCGGCGATCGACCTGCCGGTTGCTACGCCGCCGGAGGTGCTGCTCGCCCGTCTCACCGGTCGATGGTTCGGTTCGCTGCGGTGGGTCGGGGTGGTCGAACGGCCCGAAGAGCGCCTCCTCGCGTGGGCTCGTCGGGACGGTTCCGACTACGTACTCCTAGGGATCGACCGGGGACGACTGAAGGTCTACGTGCCGGCCGATCCCGCCGGCGTTTCGAGCGACGCGGACGATGCAGCGTACGAGCTCTTGGTCCACGCGGTGGACGCGCTCCGGCCGACGGCGCCGGCGAACGGATCCGTCACGTTCTTCGCCGCCCCGAATACACTCTTGGCGGACTGGCGTCCAGAGAACTGATCGAGGGGCCCCGGCTCAGGGGAGGAACGCCACCGGGTTCGCTTCGAACCGGCGAAGGCAACTCTCCGAACAGAAGTAGTAGGTCGTCCCGCCGTGCGAAGCGTGGAGCGGGGTCGTCGCGGGATCGACCTCCATATGGCAGACCGGGTCGACTACGACGGCAGGGGCCGACGTTGCGGTGGCTGCGGACTCGACGGGAGGAGAAAGCCGCCGGGAACGACGCACCTGAATGATCTCCGCGAGAATACTGACCGCGATCTCTTCCGGCGTGCGGCCCCCGAGATCGAGGCCCGCGGGGTTGCGGATCCGGGCGATTTCCTTGGCGAGTAGGCCACGACCCCGCAGGTCCTCGAACAGGAATTCCGCGCGGCGTCGGCTGGCGACCAACGCGACGTATTCGGCCCTAGAACGGACGAGTGCCTCGAGGCCCATCGCGTCGTATTGTGCCATCGTCGCTACCACGCCGTAGCTCTCCGGGTCGAGTCGAGTCGAAAGCGAGGCGAGATCCGAGACGATCTCGTCTGCATCTGCGAACCGCGCCGGATCGAGATCGAGCCCGGCGGCGATCACCCGATAACCGAGAAGGCGGCCTAGCGTGGCGAGGGTCTCGGCGACGGGCGAATCTCCCACTACGACGAGTTGCGGCGCGGGCGGGTGCGGCTCCAGGTAGATCTCCATCGAACCTCCACTCTGACATTCCATCACGCGATCGACGACGCCGGGGGCGGCCGGCGGACAGGCCTCGTCCACCGGCCAAAGGCGGAGGACCCGGGGTTCCCCTTCGTCGAGCGCCCGGTGGGCCTCCGTGAGGAGGGCGTGGCGAGAACACGTCCCTCCGATCCAGCCGACGATCGACCCGTCCGAACGGACGATCGCTTTGAACCCCGGCTTCCCCGAGGTCGGGGCGAGGACGTGAGTCACTACCGCGAGACAGAACGGTTCCCGCCTTCGCTCCAGCTCCGCGGCGAGCCCGAGGATGTCCGGACGGCCCCGAGTTCGGGGAGGGGACGATCGGTTCCTCGCCGCGAGCGGGTGCTCGCCAAGGGCGAGTTGCTGGGCGATCCTCTCCATCGGCGCACCGGTGGCGCGAGCTTCCCGGACTCGTTGGAAATCCTCGGGAGTGTCGAGATCGATGATGACTCCCGGATCGTCTACCGGGACTTCCACCGTCTCTTCTGGGTGACGGAGCCGAAGAGCCCGGCACCCCCGGTCCCCCACGAGCTCGTCGACCTCTCCGGCAACGCTCCGGTCGATCAGGACCGGATTTCCCCGAACTCCCGCGAAGACCGGCAGCACGATCCGAGCGTGCGTGCGCTCCCGCGCAGCGATCAGCGCATCGTACGTGTCGGATCGGACGAAGGGTTCGTCGCCGAGGACCACGAAGAACGCCTCCGAATCCGGAGCGAGCGCGGCGACTCCGGCCCGCAACGAGGAGCTCATTCCCTCCCGGAACCTCGGGTTCTCGACCGTCCGAGCTCCGTTGAGGCGTACCCCCGCGCGAACTTGCTCCGCCGCGGCGCCCAGGACGACCACGGTCTCCCCGACACGCGAGCCGGCAATCGCCTTGAGCACCCGCGACAGAAGCGGCTCGCCGTCGAGGTTGACGAGGGGCTTCGGCTCACCCATGCGAGAGGAACTCCCGGCGGCGAGGACGATCGCGGAGATCACTTCGGTACCGGGTCCGTTGTCGGGGACATCGTTCGGACCGACAGCCCGTGCACGGGCCCTCTCCCGGCACAGGAAGGGTGACACGCCTTAAGACGGTCGCCCTGTCTACAAGCTCATAGGAGGTCGAAGAATGAACGAGTCGCCGGGCTCCGCGCGGCCGTCTGCCGTTCCGCTGCCCACCTCGAACTCGTCCGTCGCGGGCGGCGAGCGGAGTTCGACGTTCGCGTTGGAGGCGCGATCGGTCTCGAAGTTCTACGGCCCCGTCCGGGCGTTGAACCAGGTCAGTTTCACGCTTCCTTCGGGACAAATTGTGGGGCTCTTGGGACCAAACGGCGCGGGAAAGTCGACGATGATGAAGTCGATTCTCGGCCTCGTGCGCCCGGACGCGGGACAGGTGGTCGTGTTCGGCCGGGATGTCCAAGCCGATCCGGTCTCAATCAAACGGATCGTCGGGTACGTTCCGGAGTCTCCTTCGCTCTATGAGTTCCTTACAGGGGCGGAGTACCTCGATTTTGTAGGGGACATGTACGGCCTTCCACCGACGGTTCGAGCCGAACGGGTCGCCCAGTTTCTCGCTGGCTTCGAGCTCGCCGGCCACGAGAATTCCCTGATTAGCAGCTATTCCCAGGGGATGAAACAGAAGATCGCGCTCACCGCGGCACTCGCCCACCGGCCGCGTCTGCTCGTTCTGGACGAGCCGTTGAACGGTCTCGATCCCCGGTCGGCGCGAGTGACGAAGGAACTCCTCCGGAACCTCGCCGACCGCGAGGGGGTCGGGGTACTGTTCAGTACTCACGTCCTCGAGATCGCCGAGGCGATCTGCGATCGCGTCGTTATCCTCAACCGCGGGGAGGTCGTCGCTTCGGGGACCGTGGAGGCCCTTCGGGAGCGGGCCGGCCTTGCGGGCTCCGGGCTCGAGGAGGTTTTCCTCTCCCTCACCGGCACGGGGGATCTCAGCGAAGTGGTGGCTGCGCTCACGCATTGAGGAGGGCCGATGGAGCTGCATCGTGTTCGAAGGCTCGCCGAGATCCTCGTCGCGTCCCAGCTCCGATCCGGCCGCAGCACCTCCGACCCGCGGAGCCTGCTTGGTCGCGGGATCGTGATCGCCCTCGCCGACACGGGGGCGTTTCTCGCCGCGTTCGGCCTTGTCGAATTCGTCGTGGCCGTCTCCTCGGTACGAACGTCGACGTACGCTCTCCTCGTCAACGAGTTTGCTCCCCTCCTCCCGATCGTGTCGGTCGCAGGGGTCATCATCGCCGGCGTGATGTTCGAGCTGACCACGACTACGAAGTTCTCCGGCAGTGACGCCGCCAACTGGCTCCCAATTACCCCGACCGAGTACGTCGCCGCCTCGGCGACCGCAATCGCGTATTCCTACTCTCCCGGCGTCGCGCTCGTCCTCGGGGGCCTCCTTCCCATTGCGCTCGCGGCCGGTCTCCTGCCGACCTATGTCCTCGCCGCCGCGCTCGTCGCCGTCGGACTCGTTGAAGGTGCCGCGCTCGTGGAGATGGTCCGCGCCGTCACCCAGCGGACGAGCACGATCGGCTCGGGACGCCATGCGCGCCTGAGCATCGTGCTCCGCGCTCTCCTTCTCATCGTGCTGATCCTGATCTTCGATCTCGCGTTCAATCCGGCGGTGGTCCTCGGCCTCGTCGGGGCGGTCAGTTCCTTCGAGTGGGTCACGGCGGCGATTCCTTTCGTCTGGTCCACTCAGGCGCTGAAGGCGTGGGTCACCGGAGATTCGGTCGTCGCCCTGGCGTTTACCGCAGGGCAAGTCGCCTTTCTCGGTCTCCTCGTCTACCTCGCCGGCCAGCTTCGCCAGCGCTGGTGGGTTCCGAGCCCGGGCGAAGTCCACGTCGTCGCGCCCTCGGTCCGGTCCGGTCACCCGTACCTCACCGCGATCGGCCTCTCCGGACCGGAGGCGGCGATCGTTTCGAAGGACCTGCGCGGCTACGTCCGTCGGCGCGAGATGCTCCCGACCCTCGTCATTCCGATCGTCCTCGTCCTTCTCCTCGTGGTCGAGGGGGGGATGTTCGGTGGGTTCGGGTCGATCGTCTGGGTCGGGTGGGTCGTCGGATTCTTCGCGCTGCTCCTATCCCTCACCTCGATCGGACAGGAGCGACGCTCCCTCCAAGCGCTCTATGCCTGCCCGATCACCGGGCGCAACGTGTTGCGCGCGAAGGCGGCCGGCGTCCTTTTCCCGGCGCTCATCGCTGCGGTCGGCATGCCGGTCGCGGTCGCCGCGCTGTTCCGGCTCCCGGCCGTGGAGACCTTCGGATTCATTGCCGCGAGCTTGACCGCGGCGATTGTACTCTCGTTCTGGGGCCTTGCCTTCGCGGCGAGGTTCTCCGACTTCCAGGATCGTCCCCGACCGCAGTACTTACGGCCGGGGGCGATGCTCGCTGCGCTCGGATCCGGCATGGTGATCCTCTTTTCGATCTACCTGCCCGCCGCATTCGTCTTCCTCGCCCCGGCGTCGTCGGCGTTCGTGCTTTCCCTCGGAGCTTGGGCGGTGACGGCCGCCTTGCTCGCGGGAGGCCTTGCGCTCTACCTCGCTCGCACCGGGTTCGACCAGCTCTTCCGACAGCTGCCCTTCTAGACCACGGACCCGAGGGCCATTAGAGCGCGGCGCCGCAGTTCGGGCATCGCCCGTCGACCTCGTTTGAAAGGCTGCCGCAGTACCGACAGCGAATCTTGACCACCTGGCGCTCGATGATTGTCGGCACCTCGCTGGTCGGCGGTGCGAACACTCGTTTCGCCTGGGCAATCGCACCCACCCAGGCCTCGGGCTCCAGGACGTCGAACGCTACCCGCCCGTTCGGTACGTGGACGACCAACCATGGTCGGCCGATTCGGCCTCGGCGGACCGTGGCGTTGACGATCTCGTGGAGTGAGCGACTGACGACAAGCTCGGTGTCGCGACCCTTGAGGTAGTCGCGGACCCTTCCGCGCGATGCGGGGGCCTCGAACGCGAGTCGCTGGCTCGTGAGATAAAGGACCCCGGGACCCCGAACACCGATCGGGCGGAACTCGGCGCCAAGAACGGCGTAGGCGGTCCGGATCGTCCGCTCGCCCGGCAGAAGGAGCATCGCCGGTCAGACTATCTCGCCCGAGGTTCTTACAGTCGTCGGAGCACGCGCGCTAGCAAAGGCCGGGGGCCTAGAGTCCCCGGAAGAGCTCTGGATCACCAACCGAGCGTCGTACCCCGATTCTGCTCGTCCAACCACCTTCGGAGCGGAGCAAAATACTCGAGGAGGGGCCCCGCGTCCATCCGCCGGCTTCCGGTGAGCGTTTCGAGCGCGTCGGGCCATTCGCGGCTCTCGCCCATCTCAAGCATCGCGCGGAGCCGGGCCCCGGCGGCGGCCGAACCATAGATTGAAGAACGGTGGAGAGGGCCAGAGAGGCCCGCTGCTCGGACTAGGGCTTGGTGGAATTGGAACTGCAGGATGTGCGCGAGAAAGTACCGCATGTAGGGGACGTTCGCGGGCACGTGGTACTTCGCTCCCGCGTCGAACTCCACCTCGTCCCGGCCCGGGGGCGGCGCGACACCCTGCCGCGCCTCGCGCATCTCCCACCAGGATCGATTGTACTCGGCCGGGCCCACCTCGCCGGAGAAGACGCGCCATCGCCACTCATCGACGACGAGGCCGAAAGGGAGGAAGGCTACCTTCTCGAGTGCCCGCCGCAGCAGGAGGGCGATGTCGCCTCCGGACTCGGGTGACTCGGAGAGGAGCCCGATCTCCCTCAGGTACTCCGGAGTGATCGACAGCGCGATCGTGTCCCCCACGGCTTCGTGAAAACCGTCATGAGCGCTCTCGCGGAAGAGGAATGGTTGGCGACGGTACGCCCGCTGGTAGTAGTTGTGGCCGAGCTCGTGGTGGACGACCATGAAGTCCTCGCCCGTGATCTCTAGGCACATCTTCAGGCGAAGATCGTCGTCGAAATCGACGTCCCACGCGCTCGCGTGGCAGACCACGTCCCGGCCCGCCGGACGTGTGAACATCGACCGGGTCCAGAACGTGGTCGGCAGCGGGTCGAACCCGATCGAGACGAAGAACCGTTCCCCGAACCGGACTATCTCGGCGGGGCTAACGTGGTGGTCGCGCAATAGCTGGGTCAGGTCGTAGGTGGGTTCCCCCAAGTCGCGGGCGAGCCACGGCAGGATCGCCTCCCACGACTGAGCCCACATGTTGCCGAGAAGGTACGCCGGGATCGGCTCTTTGTCGGGAACCCGGTCCGGGCCGTACGCCTCTCGGAGTCTCCGCCGGACATAGGCGTGGAGGGATCGGTAGAGGGGTTCGACGTCCTTCCAGAGCCGGTCGGTTTCGCGGGCGAACTCGTCCGGTGGCATATCGTACTTCGATCGCCACATCGCGCCCAGGTCAGAGAATCCGAGCTCGCGGGCACCGCGGTTCGCGAGCTCGACATACCGCTGGAAATCCGGTCGGATCGCGCGACCGATCCGGTGCCAGCCGGTCCAGACATCCTCGAGGACCGTCGGATTTCGGTTTTCCTCGAGAATTCGGGAGAGGGCCTGGAGATCGAGCGGATCGGAAGTTCCGTGGGGGGCGTACCGGCCCCTTGCGAAGGTGCTTGACATGGCGATCGTTCTTCGGGTCAGCTCCTCGGAGTCGTGTGGGTCGCCCGGTGCGACGAGCGGAAGGGAGAGCCGGAGCAGTCGGAACTTCCGCGACTCGACTGGGGAGAGATCTTCGGAACGGAAGTGAGTCGACCGTCTCGCGAGATCGGTCGTCTCGGCAATCAGCCGAGCCAGGGCCCGCGCGGACAGCTGCTCGGTATCCTCCGTGATGTGAGTCTGATAGACCCAGTCCGCCCGGTTCGCATCCGTGGAGGTCTCGAGGAGTCGCGCCTCGGCCGCCTCGAGAAATGGACCGGGAGCGATCTCCGGTTCGTCCATTCAGTCCCTTCCCTCGGGGAAGAAGAGCCGAGTCGCCCCCATAAGAAGGGGCTCACGACCATTGGGGACTCGACCGGGTCTGCCGGATGTCCGCCATCGGCTTCTGTCGGGTAAGAAACCCCGTGCCCGTATTTCCAATCGAGGATGCGTCTTTATGTATGACGTACGTCTGACAACCGTTGGGATACCATGTCGGACGGATACGAGCGGCCGACATCGCTCGCGGCGGCACCGCTCGATCTCGTTTCGTTCGACGCTCCGGCTTGCCCGCTGGCGGTACTGCCCTGTGTAGTCGGCCATCTCACGGGTCGCTTTCCTACGTTCGGCGAGGATTCGTGAGCGCGAGCGAGGGCCGGAAACCCTCCCTGCCGCCTACGGTAATCCTCGCTCCATTGGTCCCCCCGGTCTTGGGGGAGGGCAGCCCGCGGGGCTACGGGGTTCGACCGAAGCTCTCGCCGGAGGCGGCCGCGGCGTTCGCGACGTACGTCGACTCCGCTCGTGCCCGGGCGGCGATCGAGGGTCGAACTCTGATCTACACCGTACGCTGGAGCTAGGGATCCTGCGATTCGTCTTGACTGGAGTCGTTCGAGACTTCTTTGGTACGGCGACCCACCACCCGCCTACCGAGGTCGGCCATCGCCTCGCGCAGCGCCTGTTTCGAGAGAGCATCGGCCCGGGCGTTCGATTCGCGGGGGACCCACTCGTACTCCACTCGCTCGAACCGGGCGGCCAGTTGGGAAAGGTGGTGGTGGTAGGCCTTGAGGTGCTCCGCCCGGACCTCGTACTCCCCTTTCATCTGGCGGATCACGAGCTGGCTATCCCCGAATAGGCGAACCGGACCGGCGTAGCCGTGAGCCGCCAACCACGCAAGCGCGTGGATCGCACCCGAGTACTCTGCAACGTTGTTCGTCGAGTGGGGCGACTTCGGGGCGACCGCGAGTCCGCGGTCCTCGTGGAGGAAACCACCCCCCTCGAGATGGAAGCCGAAGGTGGCGATCCCTCCCCCTCGCGGGGGCTCGCACGCCCCGTCAAAATGGACGGTGACCGGGCCGCTCACGGTCGCCACGCCGCGCGGTAGGTCCCGGTCTTCCACAAACCGCCCCCTAGGAACGGCGGGTCCGAACCGTCGTCGAGGTGTAGGCTCCTCGCGGACGGGCGAGGCGCGGGCAGTTGCAGAACGCCTCGACCCGGTGACACCCTGGACAATCGGTCCGGTCCTCCGCCATCCCCAATGGTCGCCCGCATCCGCGACACTCGCGGGGGCGGGCGCACCTCGGGCAGAAGGCGAGGTCGAACGTGATCACCGAGCCGCAGTGCCGGCAGTTCACTGGCTCGCGTGGATTGTACCCGAGCGGGGTGGTCCGGATGACCGTCGCTGACGGCTGGGCCGCCGGCCGCTTCGGGGTCATGTCCGGGTTTCCGAACGTCCCCCCGACCGTGGTGATCGCGGGGTTGGCCTGGACCGCGCCGATCATGATCACGAGGAGGCCGACCGGGGTGAGGAAGATTCCCGCCTCTTGCTCAATCGTGAAGACCTCGGTTCCCGTCAGAACGATCGGCGATGCGACCAGCGCGAGTCCGGCGAGGATGATTCCTACTCCCACCAGTACGATCGAACGGTTCATCGAACGGGACCCGTCGCCCTCCGTCCGGTCTTCGATTAGCCGATTGCTTCCACATAAAACGGTTGGAGGAGTCGCGAGCCCCCGACCCTTTTACGCCCGCGACTTCTGGCGACGCCATGGCGAACCCCACCGCAACGCTCCGCACGACCCTGGGCGACATCCGCATTGAGCTCTTCCGAGACCGTGCGCCGAAGACGGTCGAGAACTTCGTCACGCTCACCCGAAAGGGATTCTACACCGGCCTCACGTTCCACCGCGTGATCCCCGGGTTTATGATCCAGGGGGGTTGCCCGAAGGGCGACGGCACAGGCGATCCGGGCTACGAGATCTCGGACGAGTTCCATCCGACCCTGCGACACGACGGGCCCGGAGTCCTGTCGATGGCAAACCGGGGGCCGAATACCGGTGGCAGCCAGTTCTTCATCACCCTCGCGCCGACCCCATGGCTCGACCGTAAGCACGCGGTGTTCGGCCGGGTCCGTTCCGGGCAGGAGGTCGTCGAGAAGATCGCGGCCGTCCCGCGCGATCAGAATGATCGACCCCGGACGCCGGTGCGGATCGTGGAAGTGACGGTCGCCGGCGCTTAGGACCAGGCGGTCTGAACGCGTCGCGAGTCAGGCCGACCCGAGCGTCTCCGCGAAGAACCGCGTCACCCGGTTCCAGGCGTCCTCGGCGCTCTCCTTGTGGTAGTTCGGCCGAGTGTCGTTGAAGAACGCGTGCTTGGCGCCGGGGTAGACGTGATAGTCGAAGCGGTTGCCAGCCTGGCGCATCGCCTCGGCGAGCTCGGGGACGGTACTCGTGATCCCCGGGTCCTCGCTCCCATAGAGACCGAGGACCCTCGCGCGGATCCGGGGCACGTCCGCAAGGGGCGGGTTCTGTCCGTAGAAGATGACCGCCGCGCGGAGATCGGGGTCGACCGTCGCAAGCCGGCCGGACATCGCGCCCCCAAAGCAGAACCCCACCGATCCGATCCGATCCGCCGCCACCTCCGGGAGCGTGGCAAGGTACCGGGTGACCGCCTTCAGGTCCTGCGCAAAGCTCGCCTGGACGGGGGGAGTCGAGATCTTTCCGAACGCTTCCAAGACCGGTCTCCGTTCCGCAGGTTGAGAGGCGGCGAACTCGGCAAGCTTCGCCGGGTTTCGGCGTAGGTCCGGCGGAGCCTGGGCGAACGCCTGCATCGCGTAGGCGATGTTCTGTGGGGTCAGGAGACGCTGGAGTTCACCCGTAAACAGGTTCGGGGCTGCGCTGACGTACCCCTCCGCCGCGAACCGCCGGGCGACGCCACGGATGTGGGCCTCCGGTCCGAATATCTCGTGGATCACCACAAGGGCCGGAGACTTCCCGGCCCGTCGAGGCGGATACGCAATGTAACAGTCCAGCTCTCGGCCTTGGCTTGGAATCTTGACTTCCTGCTCCACCATTTGCGGGTCTCCAATTCTCGAGGAAAAGAACCCAAGGTTTGAGTTTTTCGAAATCGAACCCACGGATCGGCTTCCGTCCGACCGGCCTCTCCCGCGTCACGCGCCGGTGAATCGGTACACGTCCTCCCAGTAATCGATTGTCGGTCGAGCGCCCGGTCCCGGGCGTCCAAGCGAGCGGCGGATGAGCTTCCACCCTCGCGCGCGCATCACAGCCTCGAGAATGAAGGGCGACCATATCGTGTGCGTGAGATCCACCGACCATTTCCGGGAGGCCGAGCGGGCCCGAATGAGGATCACGCCTCGGCGAAGGTCGACTCTTCGGGTCCGATGCACGGTCTTGCCACGCTTGTGGGTCTCGATATAGGGACCATGGCTCCAGCTTCCCCGCCAGAACATCCCGACCACGTCACGGTAGTCGATCAGGAACGTGCTCCCCTCTTTTGCGTTGGCTGCGCGATGCCGGAGGAGCGTATCCATATCGGAGGCGGTGAGATGCCCCAGCGCATTCCCAAGCAGAGTAAGCGTATCGAACTGGCCCGGAATGCGGGCGCTCACGGCGTCGCCCAGCAGGAACCGCTGACGAGACCCACGCGCGGCGGCCGCGTTTCGCGCTTCGCGGATCATGTCGTGGTTGAAATCGATGCCGAGGTAGCGCCTTCCCGTCGGTTCAAGGACCGAACCAAGGATCCCTCCGCCACACGCCAGGTCTAGGATGCTGCGACCGAAGTGTCGGCGGTGTCGTTGGTAGAATTCCGTTAGCGCACGGGTTCGGTCCGGATTCCCCACGACGTACCGCTGGTAATCTTCGGCTGTCCGATAGGCCTTAACCAGCCCCCGGTCCATCCTCTTCGAGGACGGGTGGAGACCCATTCAAGGCTTCGCTCGTACCGGCTCCACCCCCTCCTGGGGGACTAGGGGGGAATCTGCCGACGCGGGCCGATGGACGAGCTTTCGCTCCGGGTCCGAGCCGCACGGGAGGACGGCCGCTCGTTCCTCGGAAGGAACGTGAACAGGCGCACCCCGCTACGGAACCGCCGTGCGCGTTTTGTAAGACGATGAGTCCCGACTGATGCGGTTGTTCCCGGGATCCTGCGGAACGAAATTTCGGTGAAGCCCGCGTCCCGAAACCAGTCCCGAATGGCCGGGGTGAGGTCCGGCTCGAACGTGCCGCGCGTCCAGACTACCGTCGCATCTCGGGCGCAGAGCTCGGGAAGGGTATCGATGGTCCTCCGTATGTCCTCGTTGCGGATGTTACCGAAGACGCCGCAGGCAAGGACCAGGTTCGCCGGAACCGCTCCCGCATATGCGGTCGTCGTCCCCGCATCCCCCAGCACGAACTCCGCTCGGGGAAGTCGCAGACGTCGAATCTGCTCGCGACCGGCGGCGACGAGCTCCGGACTGAGATCCACGAACCGCGCCGAGACGTCGTTCGCCCGCCGGTGATCGGCGAGGACCCCGAGAAGGTCGCGCCCGTCCCCCGAGCACATGCTGATCGCTCGGATCGAACCGGGGGGGCTGCCATCCAACGCCTTTCGGATCTGTCGGCGTACCTCTTCGAGGCGTTCGACCAGAAGTCGGTCGTTCGAGTATCTCTGGTGCCACTCCACCCATTCGTCGGTCAAGAGAGAGTTCGGCGGAGAACCGTACCTGTCCCTATATCTGGTAACTCTCACCGAGGGACGAGAAGCAGGGTGTTCAGTACCTCTGCGCGCTTTCGGGACCCAGTCGTGGAGGTCCATTCGGACTCGATTTCCGCGGAAGGTGACCCCTTCCATCTTCAGCCGCAGCCGCTGTTCTCGTCCGTCCTCTCCTGGCAGCGCAATGCGGCCCCCTGCGCCCACCACACGGTGCCACGGAAGTCCCTCGGCGTTCTGGAGCGCCCGGACGGTGAGGCGCGGCGCCCCGGGGAAGCCGGCGGCCGCGGCGGCATGGCCGTACGTGATGACCTTCCCACGAGGGACGGCAGCAATCACCCGGCGGATCCGCGCTAGAGTGGACGCCATCGGTTCCTCCGAAACGACTCGCGGTCCGGCGACAATACTTTCCTGAATCGGTCGGTGAATCTGGCGGTCATTGCGTCAGCAGTCCCGACCTATCACCGGGCCGGTGGCGAGGGTCCCGAGGGAGAATGTGACTGACCCGCCCAGGCTCGAGCCAAGCGATCCCGGTCCCCCAATCGCGCCGCAATCACCTCCCCCGGGACGAGGTCGAAGGGCCACGGCCGGAGAGCGCCCAGAACGACCAGCAACTCACCGACGACCGCAAGGTAGGTTCCGCGGAAGAACCCGGCAAGAACGAGTGCGATACCCAAGGTGACCGCCGCCCAAACCAACGTCCCGGCCCCGAGCCGGTATCGGTGCACGCGCTCGACTTTGGGTGAATCCATCCTCAAGGACTAGCAGGTCCGGCCCTTTACTATCTCCGGATGCGGTTGAATGAGGACCATCGCCCGGACGACGTTTTCGAGGTGGTCGCATGCGGCGCGTTTCCCCGCTCGCTTCGACCGAGGACGTTCGGGGGAAGGAGTGGACAAGGGGAATTCAGTCCAGGGCGGGTTTGGACTCTGTGAAAGTGACTACGGTCAATTGGCTGCAGGGCCACGTAAGTCGTCGGCACAGGTCGAGGATTTAGTCGCCGCCCTCGGTCGCTTGTCGTACCCCTGCGCCGATGCCAATCTTTAGGCGGCGTGTCCGTATCGCCGGGTACCCCCAGCGTCCGTGGTCGAGCTTCCGTTCGATCGATCGCATGGTCGTAAGGTTCCGGATGCCGAAGAGATCTCCATCCTCGGAGGCGCCCGCTTTTCACCCCAAGAACAGGATCGCTTCGCAATCGTTCGGCTCCGCTTCGAAACCGTTCAAGACTTGCCACTGAGGGACTTGTCTCGTTCCCACCCCGAGATCGCAGTAAGCATGACTGCGATTCAGCAACTACCCCCGGACCGATTCATTGTCGAGTTCGAGATTACCACGTCTGCCCCCCGGGACTTCACACAGGAGATTGCTCACGAACCGGGCGTGGTATCAGTTATCCTGCTTACTCCGGTCGGACCGAGGTCCCGGTATCAAATGGTCATCAATGTGCGTCCCGACTACGTCGACCTCACGCGTCGATTGGGAGCTCTTCTTCGGTACCCCCGAATCGTCCGCGACGGGGTGCACACGGTGGAGGTCGCCGCAACGATCTCCCAGTTACGGCGGCTTATTGAGGACCTCGGGAAGATCGCTCACGGCGTAAAGGTCGTCAGGTTCGGCCGCGCCCGGCTGTCTGCTTGCCCACCCAGTCTCACGTCTCGGGAATACGCCCTCTTGCATCAGGCGCTCGCGGATGGATATTTTGACGTCCCTCGCCGAATAACACTCACTGCGTTCGCCAAGAAACTCGGCCGATCGAAGTCGGCTGTCTCCCGGTCTCTCGCGTTGGTCGAAGAAAAGCTTGCACACGCCAGCGTGACGACGCCCGGATGAACCCATGCCCAAAGAGGCGGTCGGTCTCCTCCGAGCCCGAGAGTGAAGTCTCTGGACAGGGTGGAGAGTGAAACGGGCGGCGGCGAGGTGAAAGCCGGTGCGCCGGAGGACTAGCCCGTCCGAGTGCTTGCGACCATCACGCTCCTCCTCCCGGGTCTGAGGGTGCGAGGCGGTCGCCTCAAACCGAGTTGACACGAGAAGTTCTGCCACTAAATCCGAATGTACCGAGCGAAAGGTGATTCGGTTGGGCCCCTGAGACGGCTTTATAGCGCTCGTTCGCCCGGCTAGCCGAGTCCTCGTACTCCGAGGTCGCTCGGTCCTCCACCGAAACGATCGGAGCCAACCGTTTCTGCGCTCCGGGGGGGACTCCCGACCCTCATGCTCATTTCCCTCAGCCGCAGCCCGTTGAAATGACGAATCCGCCTTTTGCGAGGGATCACCTGTTGCGGAGAGGGGCACCCGTTGCCCATCGAGCGACGAGTTGGGCGCCGCTTATGGCAGGAATTGCATTCTTGCTCGCCATGGCCCTTGTCGAAATCTCGGAAAGCAGAGGAACTGGAACCCTCACCCTGAATGACCCCGCCACCCGGAACGCGTTGAGTTCTGCTCTGGTGGGGGAGCTCGCCAAAGGGCTGGGCCAGCTGCAGGAACACCGTGTGAGGTTGGTGGTCATTCGTGCTCGCGCGGGAGCGAAGACGTGGTCCTCGGGACACGATGTCCGCGAGCTGCCAAAGGGAGGCAGGGACCCTCTCACCTACGGCGACCCGATGCGGAGTTTGATTCGTCAGGTTCAGGAATTCCCCGGGCCAGTGATCGCGCTCGTGGAAGGCGGGGTTTGGGGAGGCGCGTTCGAGCTGATCACCGCCTGCGACATGGTCCTTGCGGCGGACTCCGCCACGTTCGCGATCACCCCGGCGAGGATTGGACTGCCGTACGACGTCGTCGGCGTCCTGAATCTGATGCAGTCTGTGAGCATGGTTCTCATCAAGGAGATGCTCTTCGGCGCCCAGCCGATATCGGCGGAACGGGCGCTTCAAGCGGGGGTGGTGAATCGCGTCGTTCCGGCCGCTGCGCTCGATGCGGCACTTTCGGAGGTCGCCGCCGACATCGGTCGGAACTCTCCCCTTGTCATCTCGTTGCTCAAGCAGGAGCTCCGAGAGCTAGCCGCCGCCCGGCCTCTGAGCGCCGGTACGTTCGAGCGCCTTCAGGCGATTCGTCGGCAGATTTACGATAGCGAGGATTACAAGGAGGGAATTCGGGCGTTCTTCGAGAAGCGCACACCCACGTTCGCAGGACGATAGACGGGGGTGACCGCGAGCGAGCTTCCGCCACCCGAGTGGCCGAAGTCCCCACCCGCGCCGCGCCCTCCGGTCGAGGTCGTGCACGAAAATGCCGAGGCCGCCGCAAGCCTCGAGGCGGGCCGAGTCCGGGCAATCGGTCGGCTCGTCTTCGACGCGGGGCAATTCGAGTCGGCGCGCGGCGACTTCGCGGACTACGAGGCCACGTGAAAGCGGCGAGGGTACTCGTCGCGATTACACCGGAGGTTCCGGAGATTCTTGCGAGCGGCTGGAGGAGGGCGGCGCGATTCTACTCACGGTAGGGATTAGCGAGAATATGTTTCGGGAAAGGATCCCCCGGTCCTGAAGGGATGAAGCGGGCATCTCCTACGCCCCAGGCAGTTTTCCGGGGCCCGTGAGCGTGTAAAACGCGCTTGACGAAGCTGATACGTCTGTCCTGCTTCCCTTCACGCTGCCCACGGGCATGGCGAACACGAGTGCACCGTCGGACCGTTGGCCGCCGATCAACTTCCTTCGGCATGCCCTGCTCACGATCGTCTGCTTCATCGTGTCGGCAGCGGCCTTTGTTAGTGCGATCTTCCTGTACACATACTGCATTCCGGTAGTAGAGGGGGGCCAAACGACCGGATGTGTCTTTCCCCACCTGTTTGCAGCGGACCTCTTCGTTTTTGGCGGCGTCCTCTTCTTGGCTCTCGGACTCCTGTACGGCGTGTGGGCTGAGCTAGATTTGGAGCCCCGAGGGTGGCCAAAGTGGGCGGAGTATGATTACGGTCCGAGCCTGCGTTCGAAGACGCCTCCCTCCTCAACCCCAGAGGCACCGGGGCAGTCTCGGAGCCCCTAGCTCGCAGTCCCGCGCGCCGCCCTCCCCGCGACCAGTGGCGGATCCGGGGCGAGTCGCGGATCGCGTTCCCGGGCGCCGACGACGAGGAGATTGCCACTCCGACGCGGAGGTTCAGCGTCCGCGAGGGATGCGAGCGCGGGTGAAGGCTGCCGGCGCGACCGACCGCGGACGCCCGCTCGCACGGGGCGCCCTTCAAGCGGTTCCCCGCGTGGGCCAGATCAGGCGTTGCCCCGGATTAGTTGGAGACCCCTCCAATGAAAGTAAGCGACGGTCCCGGCTAGGAGTATCAGCATTGCCCCGGCGGTTCCGATGAGATCGATGGCAAGGCCGGCGCCAAATGACGTTGGGTAGTTTCCTGTCGAGTTCGCCCAGAAACTGAAGGAGCAGAGGGCCACAACCACGACGATACCCGCCACGAGAAGCGCGAGGCTGAGGCGATAATCGCGTGTCCAAGAAGAGATTATGGTTTGATCTGCCGCCGCCGTGTTCAGATCAGCCATAACCTCGCTTGGACTAATGACTCCGAAGCCTTAGAACCTGTTGTGAACGCGCTCCGGGTCCTTTCTCGTCTTCCCGTCCGCGGACGAGGACGCGGAGGATTACGCTACCGAGTCGCAGGGGATCACCTCGCACGAGTCCAGGTGGGTCGGCCGAGTCCCCCGCGCTCTAGACCGCTGCTGGGCGACGAATTGCGTACCGAGATGAACCCTGATGGTATCGAAGGAGCGTGAACGCCCGAGGGATCGGGACGATCGCGGTGGTCTCGGTTTCCATAGCGCTCTTCGTCCTGGGCATCTTGACGTTCCGTGTCTGCGGCGGCGGACTCTCACTGATTGTCTTCGGGGCGGCCATCGCGTTGGTCGGTGGAGTGGCGGCCGGCCATGAAGGCAACGCTCTCCTGATCTTCCTCCTCATCGTGGTAGCGGTCTTAGTGGTCGCCGGAGTCTCTTTCGGAAACGCGTCGGGGTGTTCGTTCTAGCGTCCGGTTTGTTGGCAGCCACGCGACCGAACGTGCCGTAAGTTGGATGACACACGCGGATTGGTCCCTTGGTCGCGTTCCCGGGCCCGGACGAGGACAAGGACGTGGAGGAAATCGCGACCACTCCGGGTCTGTCCGAGATCTTCCGGGCCGACTGGAAGAAGGCCGCCCGGCTCTACGCGCGATTTGGAACACGGAGGCGCAACTTCGATTCGGAGTCCCCCTATGTGGGGATTTGTCGGAATGTGACTCGCTTTGCCATTCCACGGGGGCTCCTTCGTACCTCTGAGAGGGATCGCAGGCACGGGCGGACTCAAACAGCCCGTCCGCCGGATACGGTATTGTTTTCCGCGAGCGTGACTCGATGGATGGCGATCTATTTCTTCGAAGGCCCGGGGGCGGAGAACACCGCGAAGGTAGTGCAGGCGGTCAAACGCCGACTTCGTCAGAATGACATCAACAAGGTCCTGGTAGCATCAGAAAGCGGAAAACTCGCTTTGGAGCTGGGGAAGACTTTCGCTCCCGTCTCGGTCATCTGTGTGACCTACGACCCCGTGACCCGCCGTAAATATCAGAAGCCCGCGTTGCGAAAGGAGGAACTCCTGAAACAAGGAATCATCGTGGTGGACACGGTTCCTGAGCCGTTGACACGAAGCCTGACGTTTCGGAATTGGTGGGAGAAGAAGACCGTCCACCTGCCCGGTCCCAGCGCCGACCTGTTCTGGATGACGCTGATCTGTGTCGGAGGGCATGGCTTCCGGACGGCCGTGGAGATCGTCTTCGTCGCCGTCGAGGCCGGCGTGGTGCGAGCCGGAGAACGGGTCGTCTCGATGGCCGGGACGGGCTGGGGAGCAGACTCAGCCATCGTCATGACGGCCTCGCGGTTCGAGGAGGCGGTTGGAGAAGACCCCAAGAAGCGGATGAAGGTCGAGGAGATTCTCGCCATGCCGAAGCGTACCAGATGGACGGGGTACGGGTAACGCCCTTTGCGACGACTTCCGCGAGGAGGACGAGCGCGAGGAAGCGCGGCGGCTGGGCGAGCTGCGCGGGCGCGTTAAAGTCGCGCGCGCGCTGGTCGCGAACACGCCCGGGCTGGCGGAGACGCTCCGAGCGACTGGCGGAGGGCGGCGATGTTCTACGCGCGGTTCGGAGTCACCGAGGAGACGCTCGAGTATTGGGTCGCGTCGGGGCTGTCGGACACGATGCCCGACCGTCCGAAAAGACTCTATCCTGACCCGCGTATCTACTGGAAATGTCCGACGGGCAGCCTCCCCCGGGGGCGCTCGGACTAGATCGGGCAGAGCAGCCGAGCCCGGTGTCTGGATTTCCGCCCTCGCCACCTCCGCGTCACCGAGGAAGGCTGTTGTTCGCGATCATCGCCGTTGTGGTCGTTGCGGGTGTGGTGATCGCCCTCGTTGTCGTGCCCGTGGTCCCGAGGACCCAGATGTTCAATCTGTCCCGGAACCTACCCACGGGGACGACGTACTTCAACGGATACTTCGGGTGTGGGTCGAACGTAACGATCACACACCCGTTTCCGGCGAACGGGGTTGTTACCTATGACTTGACCCAAAACGAATCCGACGCGACCGTGAACGTGTGGATTCTCGGCCCCGGTGCTTCCTACTCCTTCGTATCTACGGGGGGTCCTGGCTCCGGCGTCGGCACCTTCACGACGGGCAACGGCCAGATTACCGTAGTGCTGAAGGCCTGCGGTCCGGGGCCGACGGTGGGGCTTGGCTTCTGGGGATCCACGCAATACCGCATCCCGGTCCTATGAGCTAGTTTGGGCGTGGAATGCAATGACGGGGCCAGACGTATGATTACCCCCTCCGAATCCTCGCTCGCCTTCCCGTCCGCAGACGAGGACGCGGAGGAGATCGCGACCCCGACGCCAGGGTTCTTCGCGCAGTCTGGGATTACGGAGCAGCTGCTCCGGCGCGGGGTTCCCTGAACGCGCGAATCAATCCCGGCAGATAGAATGCGATTCCGAGAGCAAACGCGGCCCATCCGACGAGCACTAGTATGAGGGGAACACCCGTGAGAACGTAGCGCAGAATCCCGCACGGCCCTTCGATAGGCAAACAGAAGTTCGGGGTCGTCCAAAGGCCCAGCCATATCAGGCCGCCCCCGTTGGCGAGAAGGGTGAGTGCCAGAAACCGATTAACGACGGGCGTTTCAAGTGAACGGCGGGCCCGCCACGCACCCTGACTGGTCTCCCAGGGCCGTCGAGATGCCAGCATCCAGTTCCACGCAAAGAGGAAGCTCAAGGTGCTCAGAAGGTAGATTGAGACTCCGAGGGCGAGCAGACCTCCGCCGCAGTAGGTCGGTTCATTTCCGTTGCAGGACGTTTGTCGCCCGTTATCGCTCGTCGTGCAGGTCGGGCAACCGTAAACTCCCACATTGAAGACCCCGGCGACGGTCGCTGTGAAGAATATGCCAATGGCGGCGGCTAGTGCGAAGACGGCACGGGCTTCAGATGACAGTCTGCGGGGTTGCGCGAACACAGAACGCATCCGAGCCCATGCTACGATTCGTGACTTCGCCGAATAATCTTTCCCGGTAGAGCGGCAAAGCCCACGACCGCGAGTCCTCCTGTGAAAGTGCCCCCACCCCCAAGATTTCGCGCGTACCCGCTTCGCGTCCCGTCTGGCATTCCCACACGCGGACGAGGACGCGGAGGAGATTGCGACCCCGACGCGACGATTCAGCCTCTGTGAGATCACGAGCGGGCCGCCCGATGACTTGCGAGAAGAGGACGAACGCGCCGAGGAGCGACTACTTTGCGACCTTCGCGCTCGCGTCAAGCGGGCCCGCGCGGTCGTGTCGAGCACGCCCGGGCTCGCCGAGACCCTCGCGAGCGACTGGCGGAGGGCGGCACGATTCTACGCGCGGTTTGGGATCACGGAGGAGATGTTCCGTCACGAGATCGTCGATGAAACCACGGATTAGGCACGAGGCCCGCTCGTTCAACAAGCGAGCCGCTCGAAAGCGACTAAGGATGGGAGCGGCAGTTCCGGGTTGATCGTTGCGGGCGTGGGTCCGACCGGGGCGAGCATCCAGAGCCAACCCCCCGGCACGCTGTAGTTTGCGGTCCAAAATTCAATAGGGGGAGTATTTCCACCGTTAGGAAGGCCTACCCATGTTTGAGCGCCACTCGCGGAAATTTCGCGACCTTCATAGGGAGCATAGACAACAACCGGGATCTCGGCAACCCCGGGAAGTACCAGCGGAAAGGTACCCGTGGAATTGCAGAGGTTCCACTGGACTGGGGCAGCGGCCCCAGTCGCATTTTCATGGAAAGAAATGTCGAACCAGATGTAAGCGCCAGGGGTCGTGGGAGGACAGTTCGGAGGTTCAGGCGACGATGAGTTCACACCCAGCTCGCCATTCCAGACGTGCGGTTCCACAACATCGCTTGTGTTGTCGACGAGCGGTATCGTGACGAACCCACCACACTGTTGAACTGGAGGAGACTCCATTTCAGCAACGTACGGCTGCACGCAAGGATTCGAGGAAGTCCCGATCACAGAAGTGTTGTGAACGCTGTAGAAGGACCAGTTGACCTCCGCCCCCTGCATCGAGATTCCGGACGCAGAGCCGCGGTCACCCCATCCGCCAGCGGCCAACTCCGACGGGTGAATACTGCCCACGATCACCGACCCGGATGAGAAGGTGAAGTTCCATCCCCCGATCTGGGCTGCCGCGGAGACGTTGACTCCCTCTGGTTTGTTCAAGGGAGTATCTGGAGTCCAGATCGCGTATGTCCCGACGAGGTCTCCCTTTTGGCAGATGGTACTCCGAGGAAGAAGGAGCCCGGTCGGGCCAAATCCGACTACAATCAAGAGGGCAACCGCAATCCCAGCGAACGAATAAATCCACGGCCGACGCGTACGACCGAACCGAACAGCGGAACCCGCGTCGCTCATCTCCGCGGAGGAGAGTCAGGAATCCTCTCAGCCTCAATAGGACTCCTCAGATATTTCCTTTAGACGCAGCGAGTCCGATTTTCGAATATCAAATCCGATCCGAACTCCCGCCCCGCCGACGCGGCCCGCGCGGCTCTCGCTGCTTTCCACCACGATCGCATTGCCCGACCGCGACCCCGCGCGTCACCCGCACAACAGCTTGCAGACCAGCCCTTCGGGGTCGTCGCATCCCCGGTCCTTCGTCCCGGGGACCCGGACGCGGGTCGAGGCGCGGATCGCGTTTCCGGGTGCGGACAAGGACGCGGAGGAGATCGCGGCCCCCACGCGGAAGTTCGCAGCGTTCGAGATCACGAGCGGTCTTCCCGACGACTCCCGCGAGGCGGACGAGCGCGAGGAGGCACGGAGGCTGCGCGAGCGGCGGTCTCCTGTCAAGGTCACGAGGGCGGTGGTCGCGACAACGCCGGGGCTCGCGGAGACTCTCGCGGCCGATTGGCGAAGGGCCGCGCGGTTCTACGCGCGGTTCGGGATCACGGAGGCAATCTACCTGCATGGGGCTCGAGCGGCTCGCGGCGGGCGCGCTGCTGCTCGGGGATTGTTGA
>JASHQX010000162.1 GCA_030038895.1 Thermoplasmata archaeon | reverse complement strand
ATCCGGACTCCTGACTGCTCGCGGGGGCCTGCTGTCCGCCTCCGGGCCCGTACGGACACGAGCGTCCCCTTGCCCCCCATCGGCCCTTCATGAGTGCGTAGTAAAGTCTCGCTCACGCCTTCGAGCAGCCCCCGCAACAAAAGGTCCAGCGTCTGCTCGTGAAGCGGACCGTCGAGAATGCTTCTCTCCTGGGGGAGCACGAACTCGACCTCGAGTTCACAGGGGCCCGCGATCGGCGTGAGGACCATCGTCCGGTCGATGACGCTCGAACTCCACGACTTGTCGAAAGGGTTCGGATTACCCGGTACAAACGCCTCCGCGAGGAGATTTGCAGTTCGGCCCATGGGCGGGTTACAGCGATCCGGCCTATAGACCTTCACGCGTCGCTCCACGACGATCCGCTCCCTCGTCCGACGGCGATCCCGAATGCGCTGCGGCCGTCGCTACGAAAGGTGAGCGCAAGCTCGCTTGCCTAGGCAGCGGGCGGTCGGCGGCGACGCACGAGCACAATAGCGATAGCCACCGCCGCGACTGCCACTACGACACCGATCAACACCCAAAATACCGTGTTCCCGGTTCCAGATCCAGGGCTCGGAGGAGTCGGGGGCGCAGGAGCGTAGGCGTACGCTCCGAGGTCCCACGGTCCCGTTGTTGAGCGCGGAACCCCACTCGCATCGGTCGCCGGCACCTGGCCTGCCAGATTAACCCCGGCGCCGATCGTGGGCGAGGTCGACCGAACGTGGAGGTCGAGTGTGAAGTTTGAATCGTTCCCCCAGTCAGTAAGAAAATCTCCGACGGTCGGGGGACCGGCGAGCGAGGGCGTGAACTCTACCCACGGTTGTGGCCGTCCGGCGCCGACGGCAGTGACCGTGCGCACGACACCGTCGTAATCGTACTCTACGTGATCCCCGACCCGGAACGTGGCATTGACGTGCGGGTTCACGGCCGGGTCCTCGACCCGGAGGGTCACGTTGTCGACTGTTCCGCTGCTCAGGTACGCCTCGAAGGAGGGGAAGTTGAGGAACTGCGGGCTCTCGTTGAGCAGGCTTTGCTGATCGTGCGGGAAATCGTAGCTCGATCCGACCCACTGGGCAAGCGTGTACTCGGTGCCACCGTAGCCGATGTCGCCGGCGTAGGCATAGTAGCTGCCCAAGAGGTTGTCGTCGCTCCCGAGCGGGTCGAGGCCCCCGGGGACGAAGGAGAAAACCGCTCCCCATCCAGAGGTCACCCAGACGATGTTGTTGCGCAGGGTGACGTTCGTCACCCCTCCCTGGAAGAGCAGCGCCGGCGTCTGGTCCAGCGGGGCCACGACGAAATCGTTGTTGAAGACCCGGACGTCGTTCAGGAAGGAACCGGGGTCGGCGGAGATCCGGATCTGGTATGACCCGGAGGCCGCGAAGATGTTGTCGAAGATCGTGATGTCGGAATAGTCCGCGTCCTCTAGGTAGATGAGCGCGGTCGCGACCGGGATATACCCGTAGAACTCGTTCCCTTCGTAGACGATGTCCTTGAGCTCCGCGTAACTGTTCGAACCAGCGAACAGGTAGATCCCGTCGCCGTGCCATCCCGACCAGTATCCGTACTTGACGTAGGGATAGAAGTCATGGATCCGGTTGTACGTGAACGTGACGTTGACCATCGCAGCCGCCGGTACCTCGCCGCTTCCGCCCGCAATCCCCCACGACACGCTCGAGATGTCGTTGCCGTCGACGACGGAGTTGTTGTCCTGGCTCAAGTCGATGCCGGTCCCCGCGTCGGCGAGCGTGTTGTTGACGAGGTACGTGTTCGAATGCGTCGAGACGGAGATGTCCGAGCTTTCCTTGCCGTACATCGGACCCGAGGTCATGTTGAAAATCGAGTAGCCGTACGCCGTCGCCTGCCCCACTGGGTTCGAATTGGCGGTGTTCCACCCGGGCATCGTGAGGTTCAGGTCCTGGTAGACGGCGAGAGTGTTGTTCCCGGTCCAATACTGGCCGAGATAGGCGGAGGCGATCGTGTAATCGTCGCTCCCCCAGCCGACGTAGAGCTTGAACCGCGCGAGGTGGCCGGGAGTTCCCGCGTACGCGGCGAGGCTCACATTGGAATCGGTGAACGAGAAGTTGGTCACGTGGACCGACGTCCAGGCATTGAGGGTTCCCATGACCTCGCTATTGTCGTTCACGGCGAGGGCGATCGGCTGCACGTCATGGATCCAGCAATTCTCGATCGTGACGTTCGAGCCGGCGCCCCCGATGGCGATCCCTTGGGGACCGTTACCCCAGCCTCCGCCGGTATCGTTCCAGATGTACCGCTGATCACGGATCTCGAAGTTGTCGAGAATGACGCTGGAAACCCCGACATCCTCGACCCCATTCCACGTTTCGCCTCCCCGGAACCCGTACTGATAGGCGAGCGGGCCGAGCGCCGTCCCCATCCCGTCGATGATCGCTCGACCGGTTCCAAACGTGCCTTCGGAGTTCCCGTCGTACGTAATCGGTCGACCGGGGAGGCCGCTAAAGTCGAGGTCAACCGTGCCTTCGTAAACGACCCCCCCGCGGAAGTCGACGGTGTCACCGGGCCGTAAGGTCGTATTCGCCGGCACGCCACGGGCAGACGGATCGCCGGGTGCGTGCTTCCACGCCGTCGCCGGACTCGTGCCCGAATTGGCGTCGCTCCCCGAAGCGAAGTCAACGAAGTAGGTGGTTCCTGTGGATTCGTCTTCGAGCGCGGACCGAGGGACGAGGCGGGCCTCCGATGATGCGAGACCGCCATCGCGCCCCGCCAAAGAGGCAACGTGCACGACCGGCCCGGTTCCCGTGATGGTAAGAAGGCCGCCCCCCGGCAGCAACAGGGAGGCCAGGGTCACCGCCAGGATGGGAATCGACCACGGGTTCCGAGGGCCGGGCCATCGAGCGACGCGCATCACCGATTTGTTCCGAACCTGACCGATCCCCCATGGCACAGCTGGCCGTCGAACGCGAAGCTCGCTCCAGACCAGCGAAGGTCGACTCGGGGGGACGGTAGGCCCGCTCCTTTGGTGATGACTCCGACTTTCTCCTCCTTAGATTTTTGCCGAGCCCCCCTCAGTCCCGTACGGACCGAGGGCAGGCTTCTGGGAGGGAAGGCAGGGGCCTCAGCGCGGGCCCGGCGGTGTCGCCGGGGGTGAACCGGAGCTCGGGGGGGAGGTCCCGCCAGGCCCAGGCCCCGGCGGGCCGGCCACGCCCGGTAGGACGGCAACCGTCCAACCGTAGGGATGACCCGAGATCCCCGCGACGAGGCGGTCGATCCCGATCACCATCAGCGCGAGGGCCAGAAGGAAGATCAGGAGAAGAGCGCCGAGGGCGGGGTCGGCCAAGACAATGAACGCGAAGATAATGGACACGACGCCCACCATGATGGCCAGGGCGCGATACCAGGTCGGAAGCTTCACTGCCGGATTCATCATGGAAATCCCACCGTCCGAGATGGATTTCGGGTATTTCGAACTACCTCATCCTAACGTGACTGCGGGGATCGGATGCCCGTGAAATCCTCTCAGAATCTCGAGACGTGGCCGGTACGGCTCACTTCTCTCGCCAGCTGAAGACTCGGGCTGCGAGAACGGCGAAGACGACCGCGAGCACTCCGACGATCACCGCGTCCTTGAGGACCGCGGAGGGGTCGTTGAAGACCATCGCGTTGTTGAGGCCGTCGATGACGTAGTAGAGCGGCAGCGCATGCGCGACCGTCACGAGGTAGGCCGGGAAAAGCGAGACCGGGAAGAACGTGCCGGAAAGGAACATCATCGGAAACGTGATGATGTTGCCGACCACGCCCGCGCTTTCCGGCGTGCTCGATACCGATCCGGCGAGAAGGCCGAGCGAGACAAAGAAAATGGGGCCGACGATCAGGAACGGGATCGCGAGCCAGGTGATTGTGACGTGGGCCCCGAAGACGAGCTTGCCGACACTGACCAGGATGAACGCCGAGACGGTCGCGAGGAGCACGTACCAGATGAGGGTCGCGGTCAGCCACTCGCCGCGCGTCAGCGGGGTGAGGGAAAGCTGACGGAACAGCTTGTCCCGCTTCCACGTCGAGCTGATGTTCACCATCGAGAACATCGGGCTGACCAGAATCGAGAAACCGACCAGGCCGGGGACGAGGTAGTCGATGTACGTGAAGATCGTCGAGCCGACGTTGAGGTACGAGGGGTTCACGATGGGAGTCCCTCCGGCGATGCGGAGATTCATCCCGTACGCGGCCCCCTGAACGGCCCCCTCCACGATCCCCGCGGAGGAACCGGCGGACGGGTTCGTGTACACGAGCAACCGCACCGGGATACTGTGGTTCACGTCGTACGCGAAGCCTGAGGGGATCACGAGCCCGGCACTCAGGCTGTTGTGCGAGAGGTACGTCGAGAGGTTCCCCACGCTCGGTCCGACGAACGACAGCGAAACCGCCCCGGTGTGGTTGAGGAGAGCGAGGAACTCCTGGCTGAGCGGGGAGTTCTGGTCGAGGTTCTGGACGGTGAGCGGGACCTGCGAGCTACCAGAGTTGGCGAACACCGCGCCGAAGATCAGGACAAGGATGATCGGGAAAATGAGGGAGAAGAACAGCCCGAGTGGGTTGCGGATGTACCCTTTTACAAACGCGGGGAAATAGACGAAGACTCGACGTGGGTTCATCCCCTCGCCTCCCCCTTCTCCTCCGTCGGAAGCGCGGCGTCCTCGATCCTTCCGACGAGACGGATGAAGACGTCCTCGAGCGTGTCGCTCACCGTCGAGAACGACCGCCACGGAAGGCCGCTCGACTCGAGCGTCTCGAGCACGCGAAGGACATCCCGCTGGTTCCCCACTTCTACCTCGACCCCCCCATTGTCGGGCTCCGCGGTGAGGCCGAGGGCCCGGACGCGCTCGACAAGGGCAGGGTCCCCCGTGAAGCGGACGCGCGCCCGGCGGCCGTAGCGGGCGATGATCTCGTCCGGTGACCCCGAGGCGATGACGTGGCCGAGGTTGATGATCGCGATCCGATCCGAAAGCTGCTGGGCTTCCTCGAGGTAGTGGGTGGTCAGGAACACGGTCCGGCCCTCTCGCCGCAGGGTCCGAATCACGTCCCAAATCGAACGGCGTGCCCGGGGATCGAGCCCGGTCGTGGGCTCATCGAGGAAGCAGACCTCCGGGTCATTGACAAGCGCGAGGGCGACCCCGAGCTTCTGATGCTGGCCCCCGGAGAGCGTGTCGTAGTAGCTGTCGGCCTTGTCGGAGAGCTCCACCCGGGCGAGAAGCTCGTCCGCGTCGATCTTGCACCCGAACAGTCCGGCGTAGAGGTTCAGCGCCTCCCGCGGCGTCAGCTTCGGAAAGAAGTGAAAGTCCTGCGGAATCACCCCTATCCGTCCCTTGAGCCGGTCGGATTCCGTCCAGGGATCCAGGCTGAGGACACGAACCTCTCCCGACGTCCTCTGTCGCAGCCCCTCGAGAATCTCCACCGTGGTGGTCTTTCCCGCCCCATTCGGCCCGAGGAACGAGAAGACCTCACCGGCGTGGAGGACAAAATCGACGCCGTCGACGGCGCGCAGCGACCCATAGGTCTTGACGAGCTTCGAGACCTCAATCGGGTCGGCCATTCCGTGCCTCCTTCCGGCGCGATGCGGGGGGACTCCCTTATCTCTATGGGCCCCGGACGCGCCGGACCGACGCGCACCAGTCGGAGGGTCGTGTCCCAAGCCGGGAATGCCTACCGGGGGTGCTGGCCCAAGAACTCGTCGAGTTCCGCGGCCACGCGGCCGTCCCGATCGTCGAACTCGTAGTTCACCGAAACGATCGGCTGGGGGACGTGGATGATGCGCTTCAGGTCAACGGGGCTCCCGTCAAGGACGAGTTCCGCATCGGACCGCCGGATGGTCTCCTCGAGCTCGTGGACCTGGACGTCACCATAGCCCATCGCAGGAAGGATGCGGTGGAGGTGAGGATACTGGCGGTACACTTCGGCCAAGCTCCCGACGGCCGAGGCCTGCGCGTCCACGATGAGCGCTCCGTTCGCCTCGGCGACGAGGGTCGCAGCACCAAAGGCCATCCCCCCGTGGGTGAGGGTCGGGCCGTCCTCGACCACGAGCACCTTCCGTCCCTTCAGTCGGCTCGAATCCGGAACGGTGACCTTCAGTGCGGAGCGGATCACGCGGGCCCGCGGATTCGCCCTCGCGGCGCTCTCCTCGACCTGCTGAACCTTCTCGGGCGGGGCCGAGTCGGTCTTCGAAATGACGATCACGTCCGCCATTCGGAAGTTCGCCTCGCCCGGGTGGTAGGAGAGCTCGTGGCCGGCGCGGTGTGGGTCGGCGACCACGAAGTGGAGATCGGGATGGAAGAACGGAAGGTCGTTGTTCCCTCCGTCCCAGAGCACGATGTCCGCTTCCTTCTCCGCGGCCCGGAGGATCCGTTCATAATCGACCCCGGCGAAGACGATCGCCCCCTCGCGAAGGTGCGGCTCGTACTCCTCCCGTTCTTCGATCGTGCAGTCGGCCCGGTCGAGGTCTTCCATCGTGGCGAACCGCTGTACGGCCTGCTTGACCAGGTCGCCGTACGGCATCGGGTGTCGGACGATCGCGACCCGACGGCCGTGCGAACGCAGATAGCGAGAAATGAACCGGGTCAGGGGACTCTTGCCGGCTCCCGTGCGGACCGCGCAGATACTAACGACCGGGCGGACCGACTTGAGCTCGGTCTCGCGGGGACCGGGCAGCACGAACGTCGCACCCGCGGCGAGCGCGATCGACGCCTTGTGCATGACCTCGAGGTGCGGGAGATCCGAGTAGGAGAGGACTGCGAGGACGACCTGTTCCCGCCGAATGAGATCGGCCAGCTCGGCCTCGGGGACGATCGGGATCCCGTTCGGGTAGCTCGGCCCGGCTAGGACCGACGGATAGGCGCGGCCAGCGATGTTGGGGATCTGGGCGGCCGTGAACGCGACGACCTCGAAGGCCTCCCGGCCGCGGTAGAGCATGTTGAAATTGTGGAAATCTCGACCCGCGGCTCCGAGGATCACCACCCGTTGACGCGCCATGGCCTCGCCGTGGACTCCGGAAAGATAAAGGGCACGGAGTCGCGCGGGGTTTCCCACCCCGAGCTACGACACGGCACACGCCTTACACACGTCGCGCGCCGCTCTGGCCGCTGGAGCGCGAGGCCGATGCCGGGGGTTCGACCGGGAAGAGGACAACTCGGTCGTCCTCGGTCGATCCGATCTGATCGACCTCCTTCAGTACCCGGACCGCTTCCTTACCGTTGGCCGAGAGGTGATAGTTATCCCCCGAGTGACCCACGAGCCCGTCCTCCTGGAGGGTCCGCAGGTGGAACGAGAGTTTCGGCGAGTCGTCGATCCCGGCTGCGCGCATCACCTCGGTGAACGAGGTAGGCCCCGCGTCCAGGCGCCGGAGGATGTGGCGACGCAGGGGGTTCGCGAGGGCTCCCAAGGTCCCGTGCACCCTCGCGGCAGAGACGGCCGCTCGGATCTCGAGAACCGTTTCGTCCGGGAGGACCGCGGGGTCGAAACCCACCGCGACCGGCCCCCGACCCTGCACCCGGTCGATCAGTTCGCCGAGGACCCGCGCCATCTCCTCCGCGCGGTGGGCATCGAACATCCGCTCAATCCCGGCGATGACTACCGCGGGCCGTTCGTGACTCTGGACGAAGGAAAGGACCGTCTCCTGTAGCCCGATCGGCGTGCCGCTCACGGGCAGGTCGACGACCGTCACCCCGGGGATGGGACGCTTCGGGGAAGCCCCGAGCAGCAGTACTTCGTGCCGCTCCTTCGCCCAGCGATCGGCGATCCGCACCGGATTCCGCTCGGGGGTCCCACCGGAGGAAAACACGCGTTCCTCCTGGATCAGGTCCATGACCTTCTCCACATGTTCGGAGCGGAACGGCTTGCGCAGATAATCGAACGCGCCGAGCTTCATCGCCTCGACCGCGGTCTCGATCGTCGCATAGCCGGTGATCACCACCACGTAGGTCCGAGGCCACCGCTCCCGGATGATCCGGAGGAGCTCGACCCCGTTCATCCGTGGCATCCGTAGATCGGAGAAGACCACGTCGAGCTCGGTCGCTTCGAGCTCTTCGATGGCCTTCGGGCCGGAGCTCACCGCCTTGACCGCGTGGCCCCAGTCGGAGAGTAGCGTCGCGAGCTCCTCGCGAAAGACCGAGTCGTCATCGACAACCAGCACGCGCACGGTGCCCAACCGGCACGCATTCAGATAAGCGTCGCGACGGGGCGCGCTCCGACCGCCCAGCGGACCCCGACGAGCCCCGCCTGTCAGCCGACGGGAGGTCGGGGAGGCGGCGGCCCGGGGCGCCCGGCCCGGGGGAGCGCTACGTCGAACATCGTGCCTTTCCCCGGCTCCGACTCGACGGCGATGGATCCACCGTGGGACTCGACAATTCCATGGCAGATCGCGAGCCCAAGACCCGTTCCCTTTCCCTCCGGCTTTGTCGTGTAGAACGGTTCAAAAAGATGCGCTTGGACGTCGGCCGGGATGCCCGGTCCATTGTCCTGCACGCGGACATGGGCCCAATCGCTATCGGACCGGACTTCCACGAAGATCTTCCCGCGGCGGTCGACGGCGTCGTACGCATTGTTCAATAGATTGGTTACCACCTGCTGGATCTGTTCGCGGTCGCCTCGCACCATAACGGGCTCGGTCGGAAGCCCAATCTCGACCGCGACCTCGAGCGGCTGCTTGCCACGCAGAAAACTGACCGCCTGGGAGACGAGCTGGCGCAGGTCGACCTCGCCGACCCGGGCCTCGGGTCGCCGAGCAAAATCGAGAAGGCCCCGGACGATCTTGGCCGCCGATTCCGTTTGCTGGAGGAGCGAATCGATCCGTCCCTGCGTCCAGGGGTCGGAGGTGCGCCGGCGCACCGATTCTCCGATGAGCATGATGTTCGCGAGCGGGGTATTGATCTCGTGCGCGACCCCCGCCGCGAGTTGGCCGAGCGAGGCGAGGCGCTCAGAGTGCATCGCGCCTTGCTCCCAGGCCCGGCGCTCGGTCTGGTCGACCGCCACGCCGAGGAAATGGGTAATCATCCCGTCGGGCCCCCGGATCGCCGTGATCGTGAGGAGGACCGGGTGCTCGATTCCCCGCCGATCGCGGTTCACGAGCTCCCCGGACCATGATCCCCCGTCCGGATCGAGAAGTTTCTTCCACATCCGTGTATAGATCGCGGGGTCGGTCTTTCCGCTCGAGACAACGTTCGGTTTGCGTCCGATTACCTCCTCTTTCGAGTACCCGTAGATCCGCTCGAACGCCGGGTTGACGTCAATCAGGAAACCGTCCCGGTCCGTGAGCTCCATCGCGTTGGTCGAATGGAGGAACGCGTGGTAGAACAGACGCGCGGAGTCGGCGAGATCGCGCCCCGGTCCGGTGCGGTCCGTCACGACGAGGAGCACGCCCGAGACATGACCGTCGTCGTCCGACTGGGGGTAGAGATCGACGTCGACGGTACGACGGCGGTCGCGGCGGGCGGGTTCGAGAACGACGTCCGAAATCGAGACCTTCCGCCGCTGCGTGAGCGCCCGGACCCGCGCGGCCTCGAGCCGCTGCTGCCCCGGTCCCAGGACTTCGGCCAGCGGCCGTCCCGCAATCTCGTACGTGAGGCCGAGGAGCTCCCGGAACGCGGCGTTGGTGCACTCGACGGTCCCCTCTGCATCCAGCAGCAGGGCGCCCATCGGGCCTCGTCCGAAGGTGGAATCGAACCAATCCTGGTCGGGCATACGCCGCACCGGACCTAGGGGAACCGGCTTCTTGAGCTTCCGGGCACGCCACACCTTGTCAAGCCGGCTCGACGGCGTCAGGATGACCTGAGGGAAGGTACTCGACATAATGACCCGCTCGACGGTGCTCGTGGTACGGGAGACTCCGAGCCTCGCGGACTCCCTCCAGCTCTTGCTCGAGACCGTCGGGTACGGGGTTCGCACGGAGGTAGGGATCCCGACAGATCCCGCCGGTTCTGCTGGTGCCGAGGAACCGGAAGTGAGCCTAATCATTCTCGCGTGCAACACGGCCCGATCCGCCGTGCTTCGTGGCTACCCCGAGCAGTTCCCGATCAGCCTCCGGCGTCTGCCGCTCGTGGTGGTCGGAAGCCGGGCGGCAGACGCGCGGGGTCCATGGTCCCCCCGCGTACACTTTGTCGACCTTCCGATCGACCCGCAGTCGTTCGTTCAGCTGGTCGACCAGCTCACGGCTTCGCGCGGATCCGATACTACAGAGGCGCTCCCGATCGCACCCTGAGCCGAGCCGGTTCGGGCCGTAAATCCTTCAGTCTCCGGGCTCGAGGGCGACCGGGGGGGCCTCGGGGGCACGCGCGGCACTCCGCCAGAGCCAGGGAATCAGTGCAGCGATCAAGAGCGCGGTCGACACCAGGAAGATCAGGTGGATCGAGTTGAGGAATCCCGCTGCCGCCGGGAACGTCTCGCCCGGATGGACGGTGCCGAGGAAGATCGCGGTAATCGCCGCTCGCGGGAGGGCCGAGGCCATGACGATGAGGGTGATCCCTAGGCTGAGCGTGACCCCGGTATTGAGGAGAGTTGCGCCGATCCCGGAGGCGACGCCGCGACGGGCGGGCGGCACGGCGGTCATCATCTGAGCGCGGTTCGGAGAAGCGAACAACCCCATCCCCGCGCCGACGAGGATGAGCTCAGGGGTGAGCTGGAAGAACGAGGCGTCCGGGCCGATCGTCGTGAGCCAGAGGAATCCGGCCGCGCTCGTGAGGAGCCCCCCGATCACGAAGGGCCGGGGGCCGTACCGATCGGAAAGCCAGCCGCTGATCGGGCCGAAAGTTGCGAGCGAGGCGGAAACCGGGATGAGGTAGAGACCGGCCGTGAACGGACTCAGGTACCGGGGCGGCCCCTGGAGGTAGAAGACCAGGATGAACGTGAACGCACCTCGAGAGAGCGCGTTGAGGAACATGGAAAAGGACGAGAATGTGAACTGACGAAGTCGGAAGAGGTGGAGATCCAGCATCGGGGAACGCTCGCGGGCCTCGACGAGCACGAATAGGCCGAGCATCGCGATCCCTCCGACGCACGCACCAATTGCATCCGGGTCCGGGATCTGACCGAGCGCGCCCAGCGTGACCCCGAGGAGGAGGACGGTGAGCCCGGCCGCAAAGAGGATGTTGCCGAGCCAGTCGATACGAGGCTTCGATTCCGGTTTCGCTATCTCGTGGAGACTCGTCCGGGCGCGAATCGTCGAGATGACGCCGATGGGCACGTTGACAAAGAAGATCCAGCGCCATCCGATCGTCGTCGTGATAATGCCTCCCAGTACGAGGCCGGCGACGGAGCCCACGACGATCGAGACCTGGTTGACACCGAGAGCACGGCCGCGCTCGTTCGGCGGGAACGCGTCGGTGATAATCGCCGCGGAATTCGAGAAGAGGAATCCTGCTCCGACCGCCTGGATGAGACGGAACGAAACGAGCTCGATTCCGGTCTGGGAAAGGCCGCAAAGAAGCGAACCGACGGTGAAAACGGCGAACCCGAAGACGTACAGCCGGACCCGGCCGAACATGTCGGAGAGCCGACCGAAGTTGAGCAGGACAACGGCGGTGAGCAGCGAGTATCCGAGCAGGATCCAGAGGAGGAGGGTCGCGTTCGTCTGAGGGAGGTCCCGGCCAATCGTCGGTAGAGAGATCAGCACGATGTTCGAGTCGATCGACGACATCAGCGTCGCGATCGTGGTGTTGGAGAGGACCCGCCACTTGTACTGAACCATGCGCGGCTCACTTCTTCACGGCGCGGGCCGAAGGCCCGTCTTGATCCCGTGTCCGAGAATTACCACTCCGGCTCAAGTCCGCCACCGTCGGCACGCCCCGGTGCGAGCGGACCTATCCGAGCGGTGTCTGATTCGACTGGAGCCCGGCGATCTCGGACGAGATGCGGTCGATGTACTGCCGGAAAGTTGCGAGGATGTTCCTCGCGGTGATCACCCCGACCACCTGGTCGCCGGACTGCACGATCATCCGGCGGATACCGAGCTCGGCCATCTTGGTCACGACCTCATCGGTCGGGGTGTCCGGTGCGCAGGAATGAAGGACCGTCGTCGCGATCTCGCGGACGGAGGTCTTCGCCGGATCCACGCCCGGAGCGACGATCCGCTGGAGGAAGTCCCATTCCGTAACGATACCCGCGATTGTCTGGGGCCCACCGTGGGTCAGCACCGCGTATCCCTTGCGCCGTTCGACCATTGTCTGAGCGCACGTGAGGGCGTCCGTTTCGGAGTCGATCGTGAGGAACGACGTGTCCATGATGTCCTTTGCCCGCAGCACCATACGCGCGCGCGATTCTCCTGGCAGTTATGAGCGTGCGGAACCCCCCGGGGGGCAGTTCTAAATGGAGGCGACGGCCGACCACGTCTCGGATCCCGCGCGGCGGTTTCCCCGACGACCGGAACCCCGTCGCATGAAGGCGTGGCGATTATCTGCGGCCCGGCCCTCGGGTCGACATGTACCTCAGCTACTTCGGAATCCGGGTGACGGATCTTCGGCGATCGGTCGACTTCTACATGAAGCACTTCGGTCTTCAGCCGCCCCCCGGGACCGAGCTCCCCAAGACGGGTGCCCAAGAGCAGGGTGCCGTCCTTCTCGTGGATCCGCATTCCGGCCAGCGGATCGAGCTGAATTACTACCCGAAAGGAAACCCATACGCGGTACCGTACGTCGCCGGGGAAGGGCTCGATCATCTGGCCTTCCGCGTGGACAACCTCGAGCAGTTCCTTGCCCGGCTGAAAACGGACGGCATCCCTCCGGAGAAGATGAGGCACTACGAGGGTCCAATGATGTCGACCCCCAACTTCCGTGTCGCGTACATCCGGGATCCCGACGATAACCAGATCGAGATCTACGATAGCCCCGGGGCGGACCCGAATCGGTACGACCGGAGCCAGTACTGAGATCGACGCGCCCAAGTCCTCTCTCGGTGGCCACGGAGGGCCCGGTTGCGGGGCCGGGCTCCGCGAGCCGGTGATATCCCTGGTGGTCACGACCTTCAAAGGGACGGATTCCCGTGGGGAGAGAATCCCCATGGATCGGACCGACCGACTCGAAATCGATCTTACGCTTCTGAACGGGTTCCGCTTTGAGTGCCAGCCGGGCTGTGGCCTGTGCTGCTACGCCGAGCCCCGTGTCGAGCCCTCGGATCGAGCACGCTTGATTCAAATCGCACCCAACGCCGTCTTCGTCGGTCAGGGGCCGGACCAGTTCCTCGCGGCCCGACCGGACGGCGGGGCCTGTCAGTTCCTCACCATGAATCGGTGCGAGGTCCACGCGGCCCGACCCCACCCGTGCAGAGAGTTCCCTATTACGGTGCACATGGGCCGCCGCCTTCAAGCGACGATCGTCCTCTCATGCCCGGGGGTGGACCTCGGTTCCCTCCGTATCCCTCCTAGCCGACGCGCGTCCCCGTCCGAAGGGCTCGAGTCCGAGATCCAATCCCTTCGGGAGCGTATCGGGCCAGGAGTCCGGACCCGGCTCGATGCCGCAGCTCTCAGGGGTCGCCGCCTCGAGCGCGCACTCCAGGCCGAGGGACGTTGGGACGACGACGAGGATGTCCGCTCCCACCTTCGTTCTCAGCTCCCCCGTCCCGGTTCCGCGGACTTTCCGGTCGAAGATCCTCCCGAGCTCGCCGACGGCTGGGAGGAGCTTCCCTTGTTCTACGACGGGCGAGCCGCGCCGCTCGTTCTCACCCGGCAGATTGGCGGCTGGGAGGTGTGGCAACTCCGTCCGGAAGGCCGGGGCGAAACGCTGGGGGTCTTCCCTCCCCCGCTTCGGCCTCCGGCGCTCGAGCCGGAGGCGGACCGGTTGCTCGAAGCGTACCTCGGTTACGCCTTGGAGCGGGACGCGTTCCTCGCCTCGGCCCAGCTCGATGCCCTCGAGAGCGAGGAAGGGTCGGTAACC
>JASHQX010000161.1 GCA_030038895.1 Thermoplasmata archaeon | reverse complement strand
TCCCGGGGGCCGATCGCCGTCCAGACGTTCCATGGGGTCGCGCTCCGCTTCCTCGAGGTCGGCCGATCCCGCCGTCCCAGGGGGATCCGGCCCCAGCTCGGGTACTACCCGGACTGGCTCGCGCTCCGAACGCTCGAGGGGGGCGCGGCCCGGGCCGCGGACGGGTGCATCGCCTGCTCGAAGGCGGTCGCGGCCGAGGTCCGCTCGCTCTACGAAGTTCCGGCCGAACGAGTGCATGTGATCTACAACGGAGTGGAGCCCCAACCGGCCCCCACCCTCGAGGAACGCGCCGCCGCGCGCCGGTCGATCGGGCTCGAGGACGGGACCACGGCGCTCGCGTTCGTAGGTGAGGACACCTACCGAAAGGGTCTCGATGTCGCGGTCCGCACGGTCGAGCTCCTGCGCTCTCGAGGCCGGAGGGCCACCCTGGTCAACCTCGGCAACGGGCTCCCTTCGTCTGACTTCGTGCTAAGCTTCGGCGTGGTCGACGATACGGTGAAGCGACGGCTCCTCGTCGCGTCGGATCTCTTCTTCCTGCCAACCCGCTACGAGGGTCTCCCGGCCGTCGTGCAAGAGGCCGCGGCGCTCCGGCTGCCGGTCGTGACTACTCCGGCCGCAAACGTCGAGTGGGGTGAGCCGGGGCGGGACTTCGTCCTCTTCGAGCCCAATACTCCCGAAGCCGCGGTCGAGGCCCTCCTTCCGCTGCTTGATTCTGAGGATTCCCGCCGAGCCCTCGGGGAGCGCGGGTTCCACGAGCTGGGAAGTCGGGGATACGAAGAGCAGGCGCGGGAGTACCTCGATCTCTTTCGGGACCTGATCTCACGCGCCACCACGGAGTAGAGGCGCGGAGTCGGGACCGGTCGCCGGCAGCAGATCGAGCACCGGGGACGGGATCGGCCAGTCCCGGGGCGGCGTGGCATGGCGGGTCCGCTCGAACGCCAGGCGGCAGTACTCCTCGGAGGAGTCGATGTTGAGGTAGTGGCGGCCAAGCCGCCGCGCTACCGCGGCGACCGTGCCGGTCCCCCCGAACATGTCGAGGACAACGTTGCCCCGGTAGGAGTAGAACTTCACGAGTCGCTCGATGAGCGCCTCGGGGAACGGAGCCGGGTGTCCGTTGCGCCGTCGCTCCGGTGGGATCGGCCAGAACCCGTCGGAGAACGTCTCGAACTCCTTCGCGGTGATGTCGATCGCCCCGGGGTCGCCGGGGAGGTTCCACTGGCCCTTCGAGAAGACGAGCACGTACTCCCACGACGGGACGATGTGAGGGTTGGATGGACTTCGCCAGCTTCCCCAGGCCGTCCGCCGCCCCATCGTCTGCTTGTACCAGATGATCTCAGTGCGCATGATGTAGCCCAGTGCGCGGAGATCGGTCGAGAGGTCGTGGTGGATCGGCCGGAAATCCTTGATCGAGGTCGGCGCGACGTTGAGAACGAACCGTCCTCCGGGGACCAAGACCCGGTGGAGCGTGCGCCAGACCCCCCTCAACCAAACAAGGTACTCGGTGTGCGGGCGGTCGTCGGAGTACCCCCGGTACGGCCGACGGAGGTTGTAGGGGGGACTCGTGATCGCGAGGTGGACGCTCTCCCCTGGGAGGGAATCGAGGACCCGGTTCGCGTCGCCCTGTACGATCCGGTCAAAGACCCTCGGCTCCGGGAGCCTGGCCCACGGTCGGGGCATCGCGACGGGCGAGTAGGCACGCGGCAGATGAGCGTTCGCGTGACATCCCTTGGAACTAGGAGGCCCGAGGGATCCCGGCCTCGTCCGCGATGCACTCGGCGATGGCGAACGAGGCGGTCGCTGCCGGCGACGGAGCGTTGAGGACGTGGAGCGCAGAGTCCCCGCGCACGAACACGAAATCGTCCTCGAGGGTCCCGTCCGGCCGGACGGCCTGCGCCCGGACGCCGCTCGTGCGGCTCCCGAGGTCCGAGCGGGCGACGGCCGGCCAGAGCTCCTGGATCGCAGCGAGGAACGCCGCCGGGCTCCAGGAACGCATCCATTCCCGGGCCGCGAGGGCCCCGTACCCCCGGGCAAGACCAAGTGTCCCCGGAAACTCGGCCATCCGCAATAATTGGCGAGGGTCGACTTCTCCCACGCGGTACCCTTCCCGTGCGAGCCCGAGCGCCGCGTTCGGGCCGGCGAGCAGTTCGTCGTCCACCGTGGGCGTCAAATGCACGCCGAGGAACGGAAGGTCCGGGTCCGGTACCGGATAGACCAGGCACGGAATCTGGTCTCTGAGACGGTGAGAGAGCCGATAGTAATCGCCGCGGAATGGGACGATCGCGACGGGAGGGTTGACCCCCATCTTCTGCGCGACGAGGTCGCATTCAAGCCCCGCGCAGTTCACGACAAACTGGGCGCGGAACGATTCACCGGCGTTGAGATCCCAACCTCCGGGCGCGGGCCGGGCGCTTTCGAGCTCGTGCCGGGGCAGGACGGCCACGCCGTCCGAGATCAGCCGTTCGGCGAGCCGCCGGGTCACGGCTGGATAGTCGATGATCGCCGCGGTGGGGATATCGAGCCCTCCGAGGGCGGCGACGCCGGGCAGGCGGCCCGTGACCTCGTTCGCGGAGAGCCGGCGGACCGAGTTCACTCCGTTCGCTTGCGCGTGCTGAAGGAGCGAGTCGAGCACCGGGAGCTCCTCCGGACGACTCGCGACAATGACTTTGCCCACGGTCCGGGTCCGGATCCCCTCGCGCGCCGCGAACTCTAGCAGCGCCGCGCGTCCCTCGAGGGTGAGGCGCGCCTTGAGTGAACCGGGACGGTAGTACACGCCGGAGTGCACGACGCCGCTGTTGTGACCGGTCTGGTGGACGCCTACCTCTCCCTCCTTCTCGAGGACCGCAAGGGAAGCATTCGGACGACGCGAGTGGATTGCCCGGGCCGTGGCGAGGCCCACGATGCCCGCGCCTACTACGACGAGGTCGAAGCGATCCGCCATCCGCGCCCCCGCGGCCCGCGCGCGCCGGACCGGTACGTGGGGGCGATGTCAGGCGAGTATTTCGAAGTCGTGTCAGCGAAAGTTCACCTCGGGGACCGGCGCCGTGGTACGCCACGACGGGGCATTGTAGAGCGACGATTCCCACGTCACCAAAGACTACGTTATAATCTCAGTCCGGGTCGACCGGATTGACGCCTTATGCCGGTCCAGATTTCAGTTCCTAAAGAGGTCACGGCCGGAGAGCGAAGGGTCGCCCTGGTGCCCGACGTCGTTAAGCCACTGACCAAGGGCGGGGCTCAGATCCGGGTCGAGGCCGGCGCCGGTCTCCCGGCTGGCTACCCCGACGACGGGTTTACGGCCGCCGGGGCGATCCTCGGATCCGACCGGTCTGAGCTGTTCGGAAACACCCAGATCGTGCTCAAGATCCAGCCTCCGAGCGCCGAGGAGATTGCGGCGATGAAGCCCGGCACGGTCGTGGTCGCGCTCGTGAACGCGAGCCGCAACCTCGATCTCGTCCGGCGGATGCGCGACGCGAAACTCACCGTCTTCGCGCTCGAGCTTCTGCCGCGGATCACCCGCGCGCAGAGTATGGACGTGCTGAGCTCGCAGGCGACGGTAGCGGGGTACCGAGCGACCCTGATTGGCGCCGAACTCTCGCCGAAGTTTTTGCCGATGCTTACCACTGCCGCGGGTACGATCCGCCCGGCGAAGGTCCTCGTACTCGGCGCGGGGGTTGCCGGGTTGATGGCGGTCGCGACCGCGAAGCGGCTGGGCGCCCTCGTGGAGGGGTACGACGTCCGTCGGGCGGCGGGCGAGCAGGTGCGCAGCCTCGGCGCGAAGTTCCTCGAACTCCAGATCAACGCCGAGGCGGCCGGTGGTTACGCGCGGGAGCTCACGGACGATGAGAAGAAGCAGGAAGCGGCGATGGTCGCGAAGGCGGTGTCCGAGGCGGACATCGTGATCACGACGGCCGCGGTCCCGGGCCGCCGGGCCCCGATCCTCGTCCGCGATGACATGGTCTCGAAGATGCGCCCGGGTTCGGTGATCGTCGACCTGGCCGCCGAGACCGGCGGGAACTGCGAGCTCACGAAGCCGGGCGAGACGATCGTCGCTCACGACGTGACGATCGCCGGCCCCCTCAACCTCCCGAGCCAGCTCGCGTTCCACGCGAGCCAGATGTACGCGAAGAACGTCCAGTCGTTCCTCACGCTGCTCATCACGAAGGACGGCGCGCTCGTCACCGACTATTCGGACGAGATTCTCGCGGGGAGCCTTCTGCTCACGGCCGGCGAGGTCCGCCACAAGCCGACGGCCGATCTCCTCGCGGGGGGTAAGTAGATGGCCGCGGACATCTGGACGGCCCTCTTCATCGCGCTCCTCGCGGCGTTCACAGGCTACGAGGTCATCAGCCGGGTCCCCGTCCTGCTCCACACCCCGCTGATGAGCGGGTCGAACTTCATCCACGGGATCGTCCTCGTCGGGGCGATCGTCGCCCTCGGGTTCGCGACGACCCCCCTCGAGAAAGCGATCGGGCTCGTCGCCGTCGTCATGGGGGCGCTCAACGTGACGGGCGGCTACATGGTCACGGTTCGGATCCTCGCGATGTTCGACCGCTCGAAGCAGAAGGGGGGCTCGAAATGACGACCTGGATCCAGGACGTCATCGACGCGGTCTACGTGATCGCGGTCCTCGTTTTCATTCTCGGGTTGCGAGCGATGAGTAGTCCCACGACTGCCCGTCGCGGAATCGTCTACGCCGGCGCCGCGATGCTCATCGCGGTCTCAGTGACGTTCTTCAGCCCCAGCCTCTCGAACTTCCTCCTAATCTTCATCGGGGTTGCGATCGGCGGGCTCGGCGGATGGTACTGGGCGCGGGTCGTGAAAATGACCGCGATGCCCCAGATGGTCGCGATGTTCAACGGGATGGGCGGCGGCTCGGCCGCGGCGATCGCGGCGGTCGAGCTCCTCTCGAATCTCTCGAACTACGCGACCTCGGGCCTCAGCGTCGCGGGGGCGATTATCGGTTCGATCTCGATTGCGGGGAGCATCATCGCGTTCCTGAAACTTCAGGGCTGGATGAGGAGTAAGCCGGTCGTCCTTCCCGCCCGGCAGTTCGTGAACATCGCGGTCCTGGTCATTGGGGTCGCGTTCGGGGGCTACGCGCTGATCGCCCTCAACACGCTCTGGCTCCTTCCGTTCTACATCCTCCTCCTGCTCTACGGGATCCTCCTGACCCTCCCGATCGGCGGCGCGGACATGCCGGTCGTCATCAGCTTGTTCAACGCGCTCACGGGCATCGCCGTTGGCCTCGACGGTTTCGCGCTCGTGAACGGTCCGCTCGGCGACGCGGGCTACGCCATGGTAATCGCCGGGGTCCTGGTCGGGGCCGCGGGGTCGTTGCTCACCTTCCTGATGGCGAAGGCGATGAACCGGTCGGTCTCGAACGTCTTCTTCAGCGCGTTCGGCGCCCGGGAAGAGACCGCGGTCACGATCCAAGGGCAGTTGAAGCCGATCGATGCGGCCGACGCGGCGTTTATGATGGCGTACGCCAACCAGGTGATCATCGCCCCCGGCTACGGGATGGCGGTCGCGCAGGCCCAGGGGAAGGTGCGCGAGCTCGCCGACCTCCTCGAGGCGAAGGGGGTCACGGTCAAGTT
>JASHQX010000160.1 GCA_030038895.1 Thermoplasmata archaeon | reverse complement strand
CGAGCCTCGTCTCGCGCCCGTCTACGAATACGCCCACCGGCGCGATTTACCCGTGCTCATCCACCAGGGGGACACCCTCGATGGGCTCGGTTTCGTGAAGTTCGCCCGGCCCATCGAGGTCGACGAGGTCGCCGGCCGGTACCGCGACGTGAAGTTCGTCCTCTGCCACTTCGGTAATCCCTGGGTCGGGGAGGGCGCCGAACTCGTCTACAAGAACGAGAACGTCTACGCCGATACCTCCGGGCTGCTCGCGCACCCGTCGCTGCCTTACTTCTCGCGGATGGTCGAGCAGGCGAGGGAAGTGGTGTACGGGGCGATTGTCACCGTGGGGGGACCGGACCGGATCCTCTACGGGTCGGACTGGCCCCTCGAAGAGCTGCGGGTTGCGGTCGACCTGATCGATCGCCTCGACCTGCCGGCGAGGGACCGGGCGGCCATCCTGGGCGGCAACGCCCGTCGACTGTTCCACTTGTCGGATTCCCGTTAGCCGCCTTCCCCGTCATAAACGGACGGCGGCTCGGGCGTCGAGGGCCGGCGGCCGCGCTTGGGCCGGCCCACGAAGGGAGGAGCGACGATGGACGCCGAGGAGATCCGACGGGTGATCCGAGAGACGAACTACGTCACGTGGCGGCGGCAGGCCGGATGGGACCCCGTCATCGTCGCCCGGGCCTCCGGGTCGAAATTCTGGGACATCGCCGGAAAGGAGTATCTCGACTTTTCCTCGCAGCTGGTCGCCACCAACCTCGGTCACGGCAATGCCGCGGTGGTCGACGCGATCGTGAAACAGGCCCACACCGTCGCCTACGCGGCCCCCGCGTTCGCGACCGAAGCACGCGCGGCGCTCAGCGCGGCGCTCCTCGAGATCCTGCCAAAGGGCCTTTCTCGCTTCTTCTTCAGTACCTCAGGCACCGAGGCGAACGAGGCCGCGCTGAAGATCGCCCGCGCGGCGACCGGTCGGACGAAGATCCTCTCCCGGTACCGCTCGTACCACGGCGCGACCGCCGCGTCGATCTCGGTCACGGGGGAGTTCCGCCGCCGCTCGAGCGAGAAGGTGCAGCGCGTCCCGGGGACCGTCTTTGCGCCCGACTGCTACTGCTACCGGTGCCCGTTCGGGCTCACGTACCCGGACTGCGATATCGCGTGCGCGGAGTATGTCGACTACCAGCTCGCCCACGAGGGAGACGTGGCGGCGATGATCGTCGAACCCGTGGTGGGGACGAACGGCGTCATCGTGCCCGTGCCCGAGTACCTCCCCCGCGTGCGCGAGATCACGAAGAAGCACGACGTCCTCCTCATCGCGGACGAAGTGATGAGCGCCTGGGGCCGGGTCGGTGAGTGGTTCGCGGTCGACCACTGGAAGGTTGAGCCGGACATCCTGACCACTGCGAAGGGGATCACGGGAGCACAGATTCCCCTCGGACTCACGGCGACGACCCCCGCAATCCACGACGCGTTCCACGACGCCTATTTCCCCCACGGGCACACCTACGAGGCTCACCCCCTCACCCTGATGCCGGGGGTCGCGGCGATCGGAGAGTACCGCCGGCTGGGGCTGATCGAGAAGTCCCGGGAGGATGGGGAGTACCTGCTCGCGCGACTCCGGGACCTCCAGGCCAAGCACCGGTCGGTGGGGGAGGTCCGTGGCCTGGGCCTCTTCGCTGCGGTCGAGCTCGTGAAGGACCGCAAGACGCGCGAGCCGTTCAACACCGAGGACGACAAGCTCGCCGGCCGCCCCCTGCTCGTCGACCAGGTGACCGGGGCGATGATGAAGGAGGGGGTCTTCTGCATCGGCTGGGTCTCCCACCTCGTCATCGCGCCGCCCCTCGTGGTGACTCGCGAGGAGCTCGACCAGGGGCTCGACGTGCTCGACCGGGCACTCTCGATCGCCGACCAGCATGCCACCGGCCCCTGACCGCCCTCTCGAGGTGCCCGCGTCGACCCCCGCGAGCGCGCGCCCATTCTCGTTCGGACGCCTGTTCGGAGGGACCTGGCTCGCGTACACGAGCTACGGTATCCTCCTCGCGGTCCTCCCTCTCGCCGAGCTCTCGGAGGGCGGGGGGCCGATCCTCGCTACCCTCGTACTCGGCGCCCCGCTCCTCGCCCAGACACTCTCGTCGTGGGGGTGGGGCTGGCTCGCGGACCGAACCGGGGCACGGAGAGGACCGCTGGTCCTAGCCACCCTCCTTCAGGCCCCTCTCTTTGCGACGTTCTCCTTCGTGGGGCCGATCGGGCTCTTCACGGTCCGGATCGTCCAGAGCGCGCTCTTCGGTTCGGTCGTCCTCGCAACGACCCAGGCTACCGAGGACCGCGCCGCCTCCTCCGCGTTCCGGCTGGGCCGTCTCCAGCTGGCCCAGAACGGCGGGATGCTGCTCGGGGTGGGCGCAGCGTTCCCGTTCCTTGTCGTGACCGGCTTCCGCCTCGATTCTATCGCGGGCGAGGAGGTGGCCGCGCTTCTGGCGGCGTTCATGGTCCTGGCCGCCCTCGTCTTCGCTTGGGCTGGGGACTTGCCCCGCCCTCCCGCACCGGTCCTCCGGACCCCTTTCCGGCCGACCTCGCATCCCGGCGTCTTTCGCCTCTCGGGCGCGACCGCGGCTGTCTCCACCGCCCGGTACGTCGTCGTCGCCGCCGTCCCGGTCTATCT
>JASHQX010000159.1 GCA_030038895.1 Thermoplasmata archaeon | reverse complement strand
GTCGACGGCTCGAGTCTGGCCGCTAGTTACGGTTCTCAAGTCGTCATGTCGGTCGGAGAGTTCCCGACAGATCCCCTGCCGGTTCTGATGCCCGGCAGCGTTCCCGAGTCCACGTCGGTGATCTGGGTCGCGGACCTCGTCTCCGGCACGCTAACGATGATCACAAGTCCGCCGCAGATTACGTTCCTGAATACCTCTCCGAGCGCGATCGACCTCGGACAGACGTCGCAGGTACTCCTGGGATTCGAAGGCGGGACGGGCGCGGAGGCGATCTCCTACACCGGGCTCCCGCCGGGTTGCGCGACCTTGAGCGTGGTAGTACTCAATTGCACGCCCTCGACGACGGGCAATTTCACGATCACTGCGTTCGTAAACGATTCGTTCGGGTTCAGTGCGAGCGCCACTGCCGAACTTACCGTGGCCTCTGCCCTATCGGTATCCGTGGCCCTTTCCCCGCCTTCGGTCTCAAAGATCGATGTAGGCCAGAAGATCTCCGTTCAGGCGATCGCCACCGGCGGGACTCCCGCTTACACATACGAATGGAGTTTCGGCGATGGGGCTACCGCCACCGGCGTCGAGGCCAACCACACCTACGGAGCGGTCGGCTCGTTCTCCCTTACCGTGACGGTGACTGACAGTCTTCGCGTATCCGCGACCTCGTCGGCCACGGTGATCGAGGTGAGCCCTCTTCCCTCGTCGACCATCTCCGTTCATCCCTCGAATGTGACGGATGTCAATCTACCGCTCGCATTCTCGGCGGCTGTTCGGGGCGGCACGTGGCCGGGCACTGCGACTTGGCAATTCGGGGACGGGAATTCGTCCACGGGTTTCACGGCGTCTCATGCTTGGAGCCACGCGGGAGTCTACCTCGTCACCCTCGACTACCGAGATGCCACGGGAGCCTACGCGAACGTCTCGGAGACCATCACCGTGAATCCGGCGCTCACGGCAACGTTCACTGCCGGGAAGGCGGGCTCGTCGTCGCCGCCACCAACAGGTTCGTCGGTTCCCTTCACGGCAACCGTGACGGGAGGAACTCCTCCCTACAACGTGACATGGCAATTCGGCGACGGGTCGGAGGGGTTCGGAACCTCGGCCCTTCATGCGTACGCCGTCGCCGGGCAGTACGAGATCAATGTCACGGTCGTGGATGAGGCCGGAGCGCGCCTTACCGAGTCCCTGCCGCTCACGATCGCCTCCGCTCCACCGGTCAGCACGTCGAGCTCGAGCTCAAGCTGGAACAACCTCGACCTGGGGATATTCTTCGGCTTTCTCATCGGGGCCGCCGTCGCCTTGGTGGCGCTGTACTTCGTCGGGCGGTCCCGGCGGCGCCCGCCACAACCCCCAAGCCCTTACGTTCCGCCCGAGACCGTCCACCGCCCGAGCTGGAAGGAAGACTAGCGCCACTCGAGCCCTCCCGGCCTGACCGGGGACGGCAGGATCAAACGCGTTCCGGGCGGTGAGGGACTCGTCCGTCGATGCCCGCTTGAGAGAAGGTGTACCGTACGGGCACGCGGCGAGCCGAGTGGGTCCAGTAATCGCAACGCCGGCACCGCTGGCCGATCCTCACCGTATCGCCGGTGAGCGTGCGGTTGTGAATCGGGGCGAGCTCGGAGCCGCAGACGGGGCACCGGTCCAATGGTCGGAGATCGTGCCGCTCGGTATAGTGGACGTGCATCCGGATGCCGGGGACACCCACGAGGAGTCGGCGGAGTCGACTTCCGCCAATGGTGGCGAGCGGCTCGTCCCGCCGCATCTGAGCGATCAACGCCACGCGGAACGCTGCCTGCGAGGGGAACAACGCCTTGCCTCCTCGGACCACGCGACGCGCCGATCGCTGGACGAACTCCGGATCGGGGAGGCGGTAGCGCGGCTCCCGGACCGGTTTAGGAGGCCGCTCTTCCGTGGCGGCCTTCGCGGGCACGGATTTCCTCCTCGTAGAAACGACAGGCGAGATCGACCTCGAGCTTCGAGATCCCGAGCGAAGCGGCTGTCGGGTCTTCGAAGTAACGCAGCAGAGCGGCGGCGGCGGCAAGTCGGACCGCGCGCAATTTCAGCCGGGGCGAGAACTTCGGGAAATCCGTCGTCTTGAGCGCCCGCTCGGAGACCTCTCTCAGTCGGTCATAGAGCGTCCGCTCCAGGCGAACGGGGCGGGCCCGGTACTGGGGAGCGACGAGCGGGTGCGCCGTCTCCGCCGCGTAGACGAGCGTGAGATGGTCGCGGATCGAGTTGGCGAGAGCGAACTCGAGCTCACCGAGCTCGAGCCGCTCCGCGCTCGCCTCCACCGCGCGGAATCGGGCGCGGGTCATCGGGTGGAACCTCAGCAGCATCCGATCTTCCAACGCCGCGAAGTTTGGATCGCCGATCGTGGTCCAGTAGTCCTGCGCGCCGGCAGTCCGGACGTTGTAGTTGACCGAGAAGAAGGAGCGGAAGGTGTAGGGTCCGACGGTGCCGAGCGTCGTTTCCCATTTCACCTCGCGCTGCTCCATCACGAGCTTGAGGGGCTCGACCATTCCGCGGTACTTGAACCAGTCATTGAACTCCGGAACGATGAAGTTGAACGTGCGTCCGGTGTAGGCCGCCCCGACTCGCAGGAATTGTGCCGGGGTGATGCCTCCACAGTACCGGTTGCGGCCCGGAAGACCATGGGCCGGGACCCCGCTGCGAGGATTCCCGCGGATGAAATCGTCGATGGAGAAGGTCTTCCCAGTGCCCGGAGGGCCAAAGAGAGCCAAGTGAAACCCTGTCGCGCCGGTGGTCCGGCCCGTCGGCGCGACGAGCGGGGCGTCGGCGAGCGCGTACTGTTGCAAGATCGAGATCAGTGAGTCAAAGTACAACTCCTCGCCGAAGAGATCGCGGAGGTACTCCGCGAGTTTCCCGACGTGGAAGGTTCGTCCAAAGACCACGGTCGGGTCGCGACGCGCTCCGAGGATCTCCCGGAGACGGTCGAGGTATTCGGAATCCATCGAGCGAATCTCCGCCCGCTCATCCGGGATCGGAAGGAGCGGGCCGGTCTCGGCGAGGTCCGGCCGCCCGGTCTCCTCGAGCAGGATCTGCCGGAGCTCGTCGGGGTACGGGACCTGGTACGTCTTCTCGCCTCCCCCGGTGGGAACCTCGAGCACGAGACCGTGGCGTTTGAGCCGACTGAGGAGGCGGACAGGATCGCCGAAGACCCGATCGCGGAGGAGACGGGTCCTCAACTCGGAGAGGCGGAACTGGGCCGCCTGCGTCGCTACACCTCTCAACATCCGGCGACGGTCTGAGTCGGAAACGAGGCCGGCGAGAACTCGGGCGACGGGCACCTCTGCCACGTCGATCTCCACCGATGTCGACGCGGCCATCTTCCGGGCGACTCCCCCGACCGCCTTATAGTAGTCGGGGCTCCGGGGGGACTGCCGTGGTCGGTCGAAGTTCGTCGGGCTACGAGCGGGAGCTACGGACCCTCCTGGAAGGCGATCCCTCGGCGGTGCGATCGTATGCGCGGGTTCTCCGTCCGGCGGAACGGGCGGAGTTCGAGCACCTGATCGACGAGCCGTTCCTCGTGGTGCGGGGAGCCGGGTCGCTCGGGTTCGATCTGGTGGCGATGCGCTGGAGCCTTTCCTTCCCTATCGAGGTGAAAGCGTCGTCCGATCCGGTCATCCATTTCACCGCGGCGAGCGGACGCGCAAATGCCCAGCTCGCGGCGCACCGCGCGGCGATCGCCAAGGTCGGTCTCTCCGTCCTGTACGCCTACCGACGGATCGGCCTCCGCTCGGCGGAGTCCTGGCGCGTCTACCGGGGAAGCGACTCGACCAGCCCAGGGGTTCTTGGCCTCATCTGTCGGGGACTCCCACCGGTCAGCACGACCCGCGAGGGCAACGCCGTGCTCCGGTGGGAGGAAGGTCAGGAGCTGTCGCGGTTCCTCTCTCGCGCACGATCTCTTCTCGGCCATCGGGGGGCCGGCACGTGAGCGTGCACGTCGCCTCCGTCGGGATGGCCCGCTTTGGTAAGCGACCTGACGGGCTCATCGATCTCGCGGCGGAGGCTGCAGTCCAAGCGCTCGAGGGAGTCGGGCGCAAGCCCATCGATCTCCTCGTGGTGGGGTCGATGCTGGCGCACGGACCGTTCGGCGCCGAGGCGGTCCTTCCCCGGCTCGCCTCCCGCCTCGGGCTCGAATCCGCTTCGGGCGTTCGGGTCGACGGGTCGAGTGCCACCGGGGCGATGGCGTTCCACTCCGCGGTCCTCGCTCTCGAGTCCGGCCGATTCGAACGCGCGCTCGTCGTCGGTGCCGAGAAGATGACCGATCGGCCGACGGCGGTGGTCACGCGGGAGCTCGCGGCCGCTCTGCATCCGAGCGAGGTTGCCGCCGGAGCCACGATGCCCGCGCTCGCGGCGCTGGCCGGGCAGGGGTACCTCGCACGATACGGCATTCCGGTCGAAACGATCGACGCGGTGGTCGTGCACGCCCGGGCGATGGCCACGCGCAACCCGTATGCGCAATTCCAGACGCCCGTGACACCCGAAGAGGTTGGGGCGAGCCGGCCCATATCGCTCCCCCTACGTCTTCTCCACTGTTCGGCGATCTCCGACGGAGCGGCCGCGGTGGTCCTCGAGCGGGGGGCGGGCCCCGCCACTGTCCTCGGGCTCGGCCAGGGGTTCGACGCGTTCCGACTGGTCGATCGCCTCGATTTCACGACGTTCACCGCAACGCGGCTCGCGGCCCGCCGCGCCTACGAATCGGCCCGTCTCACTCGTAAAGAGATCGAGTTCGTCGAGGTGCACGATGCCTTCGCGCCGTTTGCGCTCTTGCATCTCGAGGATCTCGGCATCTGCGGGCCGGGCGAGGGGCCGCAGTGGTACGAGAAGGGTTGGGTCCGTTCCGACGGGCGGGTCCCGGTGAATCCGAGCGGCGGAGTCATCGGCCGCGGGCACCCGGTCGCCGCCTCAGGTCTGGCCGAAATCGGAGAGGTGGCGCTTCAGCTGCGAGGGGAGGCGGGAGCGCACGCGATCGCGCGACCCCCCAAGATCGGACTCGCTCAGGCGGTCGGAGGGGTCGGGTCCCACAACTTCGTGACGATTCTGGGGCGGGAGGGTGGAGCATGAACTCGGGGGAGTCGATCCGGCTCGACCGGTGCGGATCGTGCCAGGCTCGGTTCCTGCCTGCCGATGGGCCGTGCCCTCGATGCGGATCCACCGATGTCCA
>JASHQX010000158.1 GCA_030038895.1 Thermoplasmata archaeon | reverse complement strand
CGAGTTCCGCCCGGCGTGCTTCTTCACCACCTTCGATTCGGGGAGTCCTTTCGCCCGAGCGGTCCGCACGAAGTCGAGGTTCATCACCTCGAGCATGCTGTTCCGAACGAACCGAAGCAACAGCGCAATCGTCCCGTAGGCGATCACCAGCGCGGGGAGGATGATCCGAACCAGCGTGTCGAGCGCCAGCCACCCCTGCCCGTGGATCAGCGCGTCAATCGTCGGGAACCCCGTCGGGGTCGACTGGTAGCCGTTCACTAACCATGTTGGGTAGCCGTACGCCGTCAGGCTCGGCCCCCACATCCAGCAGTTCGGCACTGGCCACGAACCGTAGAACTCCTGAAACGCCGTCCCGTTCGTGCAGAACGGCGAGGTCGAGCTACCTCCTGCTAACCATAATGTCGCCGCCATCAAGACGAGGCTGCCTAAGATGAACCCCGGTAACGCGTAGCCCGAGAACGACATCACCCGGGCCCCCTGGTCGATCGGACGGTTGCGGTTGACCGCCGCGAGATTCCCGAGCGGGATCGAGATGATCAGGACGAAGAAGAGGGAGAGCAGGGCGAGCTCGAGGGTGTACGGAAGGAACGTCGCGAGGACGTTCGTCACCGGGAGCCCTTTGAGCGCCGGTAAGCCTGAATACCCATTACCAACCGTGCTGGTCTGGCTGACGTAGCCCCAGTTGAACGTCAGCGCACTATACATGTAACGCGCCCATTGCACCGGAACCGGCTGATTCAGGCCCAGCGCGTCGTAGCCCTTGATGAATGCAGGGTTGGGACACTGTGCCGTCGGGTCGTTTGGACACGAGATGGTTCTCGAGCATGGGTTCGAGTGGGCAGTTGCCCGATAGTACGAGCAGAGCCGCTCGGTGACGGGGATGGCCGAGACGAGCGTGAACGTGATGGTCATCACCCCGATGAGCACCGGGACGACGAGAGCGATACGACGCACGACATAGATCCACATCCTCATCGGACGCAGCGGACCCCCGGACCGCGAGCCATTCGCTCAATCAAAAACAGGGAACCGGAGTATTTAGGGAATTGAAGTTGCCAGTAGTCGGACCTCTCGCGCCCCCTCGAAGGACACGCAGGAACCGTTACTCACAAGGAAAGGGCTCTCGCTTTGTGACCCGCCGGCCTTCGCGAAGTCGCATGGTCCCGAACCCGTCGAACCGGCGGTGGGAGTGCCGGGCCGTCCGCCTGACCTTACGTCACCCATGGACGACCGCCCAATCGACCAGCGAATACCGGGACACGATCCACGTCCGTTTGACGAGCGAGGGGGTCACCGGGGTCGGCGAGGGCGCACCCATCGCACGCTATCAGGAGACGGCTGAGGAAGGTTGCCGCATGATCGAGTCGCTTCGTCCCTTCCTCGAGGGTTCGGACCCCTGGCGGCACGAAAAGCTCCTGGCCGAGATCTCCGAACGAGTCCCGGGTCAGTTCGCTGCGAAAGCTTCGATCGATGTCGCGTTATTTGACTGGGTGGGGCGGAAACTGGGCGTCCCGCTCTATCGGCTCTTCGGTCTTGACCCGGATTCTGCCCCCTCTACCAGCCTGTCAATTGGCATCGACGATCCCGGGGCCACTCGTCAGAAGGTCTTGGAAGCGGAGCCGTTCCCTACGCTGAAGCTCAAGATGGGTCTACGGTCGGATGAGGCGACTCTCGCGGCGGTACGATCGGTGACCCAGAAACCCCTTCGAGTAGACGCGAACGAAGGGTGGAGGGACAAGGAGACGGCTCTTCGCAAGCTACGCTGGTTGGAGAAACAGCGGGTCGAGTTGGTGGAACAACCGATGCCCGCGAGCATGCTCGAGGAGACCCGATGGTTGCGCCGCAGGGTCCAGATCCCGATTTTTGCAGACGAGGCCGCTACGAGTCCGGCGGCCCTTCCAGCGCTAGTCGGTGCGTATGATGGCGTCAATATCAAACTCGACAAGTGCGGGGGGATACAACCGGCGTTGCGGATGATCCACACCGCTCGGGCCCTGGGATTGAAGGTTATGCTTGGGTGCATGGTCTCTAGTTCGGTCAGCATCACCGCCGCCGCCCACCTCTCCCCCCTGGTCGACTTTGCCGACCTCGATGGGAATCTGCTGATCTCGAACGACCCGTATCGCGGGGTCACCGTGCGATCCGGTAAGCTCGTCCTCCCTCCCGGTCCGGGATTGGGCGTGATGCCGTTGGGAGTCTCCTAGGAACCCGGCATGAACCCGGCATGCCCCCTGCGGCCCTTTCTGTAGCCGGAGGACCCCCGGGAAGCCGATTCCCGAGCCATGGATTGCAGCCGGTTTCGCGAGCTTTCCCCTATCCGCGGTTCCGAAGGGAAACCAAAGGTTCTTCGGGTGACCCCTGATGAGCCCTCCGTGAGTTCCATCCGGTCGCTTCGAGGCATCGGATCGGTTGGGGTCGTCATCGCTACCTCGGTCCTCTTGCTCTCGATTGTGGCGAGCGCTGGAACTCTCCGGCCAGAGTCGAATCCCCCCGGCGAACCGCCGGGGACGGCGGCCGGGACCAATCTGCGTTTCGCTGATGCGGTTGCTCAGGCTCCCTCGCACCGGTCGCCCACCTCGGGAGGGGCCAACACCGTCATTGGCACCATTTCCGGTCTTTCCTCTCCATTCCAGGGCACCTTTGATCCGCGAAACGGATACCTCTATTTTCCCGATTCCTCCCTCGGGCCGTTGGCGGGAGATAACTCGAGCAATCTGACGGTGATTTCCGGCGCTTCCCAATCGGTGGTGGACCAGGTCTTCCTGGGGGTATACTCGGCGGTCCAGACTCCGACCTACGTCCCCTCGAACACTGAGGTCTACGTTCCGAACCAGAACGCCACCGGTTTCTCCAACAATGTGACGGCTCTAAACTCGGGGGACCAGATCGTCGCCAACATCGATACCGGCAACTCGACATCGCCGACGACCGGTGTCTACGATCCCACAAACCAGTACCTGTACGTCTCCGATCAGACGACGGCGAACCTGACCGCCCTCAACGACAACGTCACGGTCATCGACACCGCGACGAATTCGGAGATCACCCAAATCTTGGTCGGGCTCGATCCCACGCCGGGGGTCTACGATCCGGCGGATGGCGACGTATACGTCCCTAACTCCGACGTCAGCGAGACGAACGTCAGCGTGATCAACACGTCGACCGACACGGTCATCGCCACGATCGGGGGCTTCGCGTCGCCGATTACGCCGGTCTATGATCCTGTCAATGAGGAAGTGTATGTTCCGAACTCCGAAGGGCTCAACGTCACGGTCCTCAAGGGAACGAGCGTGGTCGGATTCCTAAAGACGGGATTCGGCCCGGCGACTCCGGCAGTCGATCCGGCGACCGGGGAGATCTATGTTCCGAACTACGCCGATAACAACCTGTTGGTATTCTCTCCCGAGAGCGGGGCCTTAATCGCTACAATCGATGGAGGAGCGACCGATCTGCTATCGGAAACGCCGACGTTCGATCCTGTCAACGACGAGATCTACATGCCTGCGGAGAACCCGGATGAGACCTCCGGATTCATGGACGCGATCGACACCGCGACCAACACCATCTTGGCCGCAATTGGGGTCGGAAGCTCACCGCAGACTCCGACGTTCGATCCGGACAACTACGATCTCTACGTCCCGAGCTACGACGACAATAACGTGAGCGTCATCAATGCCGGCCCGGTTTCCACGGTGTCGCCTCCCGGATCTTATCCGGTGACCTTCACGGAGACCGGGCTCAATAACGGGACCTACTGGAACGTGCTGCTCAACGGGACGATCCTCAACCGGACGATACCGACCATCACGTTCGAGGGCATCTATAACGGGACCTATGGCTACGTGCTGGGCCCTTGGGGCGACGAGAACGAGTGTGGATTGAACGAGCCCTCGATTTACGGTAACGTCACCGTCGCGGGCCGACCGGCGAACGTGGCCGTTTCATTCCAATGCTCGCATGCATCGGCTTCCAGTTCGGGTATCCTCGGTCTCCCCGGTGTCGATGGGTATCTCTTGGTGGGAGGCATCGCGGGAGTCGCCGTGGTGGCGGCCGCGGTAATCCTGCTCCTTCGATCTCGCGGTCCTCGCGGCGGAGTCCCCGCTCCCCCACCGGAGACGTGGACCCCTCCTTCTCCACCCCCGCAGTCCTAGCCCCGGGTGGGAACGGTTGCGGCTTCCCTTTGCACGGAGTCGACCTCGGTCCGTCCGGCCCCAAGCGAGCGCGATACACGGACGGAGAATGTTCTCGTGATGCAGAATCCCTCGTTCCCCGATGCCGCATGTTCGACCCCGCCGCCGGATCCCGCGGATCGACGTGGTGAACCTCCGACGAAGGCTGCCGTCGGACGCCGGTCGAGATCTCCGGGGACGTCCCAGGCGTGTTGCCGATAGCGCTGTTCGTATGGTACGGTCCTCAAACGTGCGCCCGCGCCCGACGCAGAATGAGGAAGACTTTCGAGGGGATTCCCTC
>JASHQX010000157.1 GCA_030038895.1 Thermoplasmata archaeon | reverse complement strand
ACGGCGAGCCTGACCGAGATCCGCACGATGTGGGACGTCGGGATCCTGGACGGGGTCACCACGAACCCGAGCCTGGTCGCGAAGGAGGGGCGGAAGTTCGAGGAGGTCCTCCGCGAGATCTGCGCGCTCGGGGTTCCGTCGGTCTCGGCGGAGGTTGTCGCGACCGACACCGACGGGATGCTCGCCGAGGGACGCCGTCTCCGTGAGATCCATCCGTCGATCTACGTCAAGGTTCCGATGACCTCGCCCGGGCTCAAGGCGACCAAGATCCTCGCGCGCGAGGGGACCCGAGTGAACATGACTCTCGTCTTCAGCGCCAACCAGGCCCTCCTCGCGGCGAAGGTCGGCGCGGCATACGTGAGCCCGTTCATCGGCCGGCTCGACGACCAGGGCCAGGTCGGCATGGACCTCGTACGGGACATCGTCACGATCTATCGCAACTACAGGTTCCCGACCCAGGTCCTCGTCGCGAGCATCCGCCACCCCATCCACGTCCTCGAGGCGGCGAAGATCGGTGCCGACATCGCCACGATGCCGTTCTCGGTGATGGAGAAGCTCGTCGCCCATCCGCTCACCGACATCGGGCTCGCCCGGTTCCTCAAGGACTGGGAGAAGGTCCCGAAGGGCTGACGGGAGACTTCTCGGAGGGCGGCGATGGGTCTCGATGCCCTCGACTACCTGATCGGCGCGTGGAGCGACGAATCACGGACGGGTGAGCCCGGGACCGCGAGCGCCGGCGGGGAGACGTGGAGTCTGGCGCTCGGCGGCCAGATCCTCCGGCGGGAGGGGTGGTGCGAGTTCCCCGCCCACGGGGACCGGCCGGCGTTCCGGCACGACGACCTCCTCGTGGTCTTCGTCGATTCCGATTCGGAGGTCCGTGCGCTCTTCTGGGATAGCGAGGGTCACGTGATCCATTACCGCGACGTCCAGCCCGACCCGGACGGCTCGGGCGTCGGATTCGTCAGCGACCCATCGATCCCCGGTCCGCGTCAGTGGCTAAAGTACCGATTCGAGAAACCCGATCGTCTCTCGGCCGTCTTCAGCGTCCACGGTCCGGGTTCGCCCGGGTTCCAGCCGTACCTCAGTTGGACGTCCGTCCGTGGCCCTCCGGTCACGCCGTAGCCCCCGGGTCCGGGTTCGGCCGGGCCGGCGGACCATTTATCCGTCTCTACCGATACGCGCGGAGCGCCCGTGACGGACGAACCGCTCCTCGAGAAGTACCTGCGGCTCACGCACGAAGCGCTCGGCCGCGTGACGGTCGCCGCGCCCGCCCGTTCGTTCCTGAAGGGAGCGTCCGACGACTTCGTCGCGATGGCCCGATCGTACCTGACCGACGCCGAGCATTTCCGGGACATCGGTGACCGGGACCGCGCGCTCGCTGCGGCGAGCTACGCCCACGCCTGGCTGGACGCCGGGGTACGTCTCGGTCTCCTCGAGGGAGGTGACGATGACCAACGGTTTACCCTCTTCCAGTAGCGGGGATCGGAGCGGTGCGTCCGGGGTACCCGAGTCGGTCCTCGCCGGGATCGAGGCCCACCTGCGCCAGCGCGAGCTCCGGCGTGAGGACCTCTACCAGCGGGCCCGCCGCCTTCGCCGCCTCGCCCAGGGGACCATGACGCGGCTTCACGCCGACGGTTCGGCCGCGGCGGACCTCGCCGAGATCCGTCGGGCGATGGCGGAGCTCTCTGACTGGCTCCGGCGCGAGGGACGCGGCGATGAACCGCTCGCGCTCGACGCACTCCAGGAGGCGGTCGAGGCGGTGCTCTTGGGGGCGGTCGCCGCCGCCGAGCCGTTCCCGGGTCCGTCCGACCTCGGCGTGGACCCCGAGCCGTACCTGCTCGGCCTCGGGGACGTGGTAGGGGAGGTCCGGCGGCGGGTCCTCGACCGCCTCGGGAAAGACGACGTGGCCGGTGCCGAGGCCGAACTCGCCCTCATGGAGCGGCTCACCCGCGCGCTCCTGCGGTTCGACACTACCCGTGCGATCGTCCAGCTGAAGCCGAAGCAGGATTCCGCGCGCGCCCTGCTCGAGCGCACGCGCGGCGAGGTGGTGATGGCTCGCTTCCTCTCCCGGGCACGCCCCACGGAACCCGCCGGCCAGGGGGCTCCGTGACCACTTCCCCCCGGCGGACGGTCGGGGTGATCGGAGGATCCGGGATCACGACCCTCTTCACGGACGGCTCGGCCCGTCCCCACCGGATCGCGACTCCGTGGGGCGCGCCGTCGGGACCGATCGAGGAGGGTGCGATCGGGGGGATGCGGGTCCTCTTCGTTCCCCGGCACGGGGCGGGACACACGATCCCGCCGCACCGGATCAACTACCGGGCGAACATCGATGCTCTTCGCGAGCTCGGCGCGGAGGCGATCGTCACGATGAGCTCGGTCGGGTCGCTCAAGGAGGAGCTTGCGCCTGGGACGTTCGTTCTGCCGAGCCAGTTCGTTGATCTCACGAAGCAGCGGCCGACCACCTTCTTCGACGGCGGCCAGGTCTACCACGTCTCGCTCGCCGATCCGTTCTGTCCCGACCTAACCCGGACCGCCATCGCGGTCGGACGCGAGGTCGGCATCCCGTTCGTCGAGGGCAAGACGTACGTCTGCATCGAGGGACCCCGGTTCAGCACGCGCGCGGAGTCCCTTCACTTCCGAACCTTCGCCGACATCATTGGCATGACGCTCGTGCCCGAGGTGACCCTCGCGCGCGAGCGGGCGATCTGCTTCCTCTCACTCGCGATGGTCACCGACTACGACGTCTGGGCCGAACGGCCGGTCGACACGCAGGAGATCCTATCGACGATGCGCGCGAACGCGGACCGGATGTCCCGGCTCCTCTCTGCCCTACTCCCTCGCCTCGGGACGCCTCCGACCTGCGAATGCGCCCACGCCCTCGACCACGCCGGTGTTGGTTAAGCCGGGCTACGATGCGGGCGGACCGCGCCGAACGGTGATCGGGATCCGTGCGGCCGCGAACTCGCGCTCCGCGATCTCGACCGGATCGACCAGCGAGGCCGGCAGGTCGATCAGGATCGGGGCGCCGAGCGAGATTTGGAGCGCGCGCGCTCCGAGGATACGCGCGCGTTCGAACCGGGTGTACTGCTCTGCGCCTTGGGGCTGAGGTGTCGAATGACCGGACACGCTCTCGTTTCCCAAGGCCGCGAGGGATTCCGCAGCCGTCAAGGCCACGGCCACTCAAGGCGGCCTATTTACCATTTGCCGGCAAGAGGAAGTTGTGCCGGAGTCGCTAGGCGGTTCCTCTATCAGTGTACGGCAAATCGGGCTGTTCCCAAATGTCGAAGGGGTCACGGTGCGGAGCAGGGGCGGTAGGCCCTCGGTAGCCATCGATTCTATAACGCGGCCCCTATCGCGGGCGGAATGACGAACCTCGTCCCGACGGTCGCGTACTACGCGCTCCTCGAGGTGTTCATCTTCCTCGCCGTAGCCGAACTCCTCCACCCGCTCGCGCAGCGCGCGGGCCTCCCGACGATCGTCACGGATCTGCTGCTCGGGCTCCTTCTGAGCGTCTCGGCCCTCGGCGGGGTGCTGAACGCGCTCGTGGGAGTTCCGATCTTTGTCGTCAACAGCTACGTCCTCATCTTCGCCGATTTCTCCGTCATCCTACTCCTGTTCGCCGCGGGCCTCGGCGGCGGGTTCACCGGGCTCCGTCGGGCCGGGGGGTGGGCGGTCGGAGCGGCGGTCGCCGGCGATCTCCTACCGTTCGCGCTCGCGTTCGCGATCTTCTCCCGGTTCTATCCGCTCGATGCTGCCCTCCTCCTCGGAGTCGCGGCCGCGGCGACGAGCTCGGCGGTGGTCGCGTCGCTCGTCCGTACCGGGGGCCTCGGAGGGAGCCCGGCGGGCCAGTTCCTCGTGAACACGGCCGCACTCGACGACGTGGTCGCGCTCATCCTCCTCTCCTCCGCCTTGACCGTCATCGGGGGTCAGTTCGACGTGCTCGCGGTCACCGGCGGGATCGTCGAGCTCGTCGTCGCCTGGGTCGTCCTGCTCCTCGCGGCGGTGCTGATCCTCCCGCGGCTCCTCCGGGTCCCCCGTCTCGCCGAGGCCAAGAACCTGCCGTTCCTCTTCCTGTTCATCCTGGTCGTCCTCGTGGTTTCACTGGGGTTTTCGGCCGTGATCGGGGCGTTCATCGCCGGTCTCGCGATCGCGGAGAGCCTGGTCGCCAGCCGGACCCGGGAGCTCACCGACGTCCTGCTCCTCCTGTTCGGCTCGCTCTTCTTCGTCGTGACCGGGGCCCAGTTCGACGTCCATCTCTTCCTCGACGCCCGCGTCATCGGTTTCGCGCTCGCCCTCGCGGCGATCGCGGCCGCCGGGAAGTTTGTCGCGGTTTACCCGTTCGCGCGGGGTCGCCTCGGGCCGGGCCCGGCGCCGCGCACCGTGGCGATCGGAATGATCCCCCGGGGGGAGATCGGCTTGATCGTCGGCTCGATCGGCTTCACGACCGGCCTCCTCACGTCGGCGATGCTCGGTGAGATCCTCCTGATGTCGCTCCTCACCACGATCGTCGGCGCGGGGTGGTTCCGCCGGAGGATAGGATCGATTCGGTCCCCCGAGTCTTCCCCCCCGACCGCCGACCGCCTTCCCTCCGACCCCGGTCCCGCGAGCCCCCCGTGAATCCCGGGTGCCCGCGGAGCCCGGGCGAACTTGCGGTCCCGTCATCCGACGCGCCTCGCGACCTTCCCCTTCGGGACCATCGTGTATTTCTGTCGAGCAGGCACTCGGGAGGGACCTCACCGGAACGGAGGGGATTCGAGTGCCTATGGATCGTTGCCCCAAGTGCGGGAAGCCGGTGAGCCACTACGAGGACCGCGAGATCCGGGTCCGGTGGTGCGGATATCCGGATCCGCACTACTGGGACTGGAAGCTCAAGGTGCCGAAGCTCCTGATGCGTCCTTGAACCGCTGGGACCCTGCCCCGTTCCCGGAACGCCGCGGGCTCGTCCGGCCCACCGGGGGAGCCCCCTCCAGCCGGGAGGGTGAGCGGGCGGGGTGCCGGCGGGCGTCGTCGAGCCGAAGGCGGACGTCGAGACGGAACTCGAGGACCTCCCACGTGCCGGTGGGGTCGGCGGCCGGCCGGTCCGGGAACGCTCCCGCGACCACCGCCTCGACGAGCCGGCGGGCGGCCCGCCGGGTCTCGGAGAGCGTGCGACCCTCCACCGTCCCGAGTCCGTCCGCCCACGCGAGGTAGCCGTCCGGGATGCGGAAGATGCGGACCGGGAAGGACGACGTGCCGGATCGTACGGATGACCCCGAGCATGTCCGTTCCGGGGAGATGGCGAAACGGCCGCGTCCCTGCTAGGCGAAGGGGGCGCTCTCACCGGGTCGGCAGTCAGATGCGGGGGACTCGCTCGGAGTCCCGTCGCTTGCGGGCCAGGAAGAGCGCATGGCCGCTCTCTCCCTCGGCGACGGTGGTCCGGCGGACGATCACGAATCCGGCGTCGTTGAGCCACCGGGCGTACGTGGCCGCGTCGGCATGGCTCCAGTACATCTTGGCGTTGGATCCCAGCCAGTTCGCCTCGATACCAGAATACCGCTCCACCCCAGTCGTCACGAGGATGAGACCTCCTGGGCGCAGCCAGCGATGCATCCGCCCGACCAGGGGCTGCTGTTCGTCGAGCGGGACGTGGATGAGCGAGTAGAGGCAGACGATCCCGGCGAACGCATCGGGTGCGAACCGCACGCTGGTCATGTCGGCCCGAAGGAACCTCGCGTTCGGGACGAGGTGGCGCGCGCGCTCGATCTGGACGTCCGAGATGTCGACGCCGGTCACCCGGAATCTCTCCGAGAGCAGTCGGGAATCCGGGACCCCGCAGCCGCAACCGAGGTCCAGCACCTCGCTGCCGCGTTCCAAGAGGCGGAAAAAGGGACGCAACCACGTCTCGTGGTCGGCGAAAGAATGCCCGAAGACGTCGGTCTCGCTTCCCTCCGGTCGGTAGGTGGTGGAGACCCGGTTCCAGCCGTGGCGCACGATCTCCTTCGTCTCGGTACGCCGGGCCGACGCCGTAGAACGGTCCATCCCCTCCCCCTCGGGCGACGCTCGAGAACAGTACTATTCCTGCTCCAGCGGAAGAAGCTGTGTATGCGCGCCGAAGACGACCGGGTACGGGCGGTAAGCTGCGCCCTCCGGGGGACTTCCGGCGCCGGAGGGCGTTGCCGGGCGCCCCGATTGAACGCGGGAGGCGGACCTACGCGTAGCCGAACTGACGGCGGGCGAACTCGCTCATCCGGTCGGGTCCCCACGGTGGCTCCCAGACGATCTCGACCTTGACGTTCGGGAGCCCGGAGGCCTCTCGCGCCGTGCGCGTGACCTCCTCCGCGAACGCCTCGACCGCGGGACACCCCGGGCTCGTGAGGGTCATCCGGATCGAGAGCTCACCCCGGTCGTTCCAGTCCATTCCGTAGATGAGACCGAGATCGATGACGTTCATCGGGATCTCGGGATCGTAGATGTTCTTGAGCGCTTCCTGGATCTTCGCCTCGATTGCGGCGTGTTCGGAGTCCTTAGGACCGGTGGAGCCGGTCGGACCGGCCGAAGGAGCCAAAGGAGCCGACGGAGCGGGAGGCTGGGCCGGCGCGGCCACCGGAAGTACGGAGGGCAGGAACGGCCCGACGATCTCGAACCCGGGCGGATGGTGGTCCCGGTGGTACCGGATCTCTGCGTCGCGCAGGAAGTGGAGGCTGGTCTCGTCCAGGAGAAGCGGGACACCCTCGAGGGTCAGGGGCACGTCGCGATGCGAGGACCGGTCGATCATCATCTGGGCGTGGGGGCGCATCCCCCGCTCGACCCAGACTCGTACCCCCGAGCCGGCCGGCCGACCCGCGAGCGCCTCGCGCAAAGCGTCGCGCGCTTCCGGGGTCATCCGGAGCCGCAGCGTGGCGGTAGGATCGTCGGCCATCGGCGCCTCGGGCCCACTAGGGGGCCCATGGGTTCTTACGTTTGCCGGGTCGACCGGTGAGGGGCTCACCCGCCAGTAACGTCCTCCACGAACTCCCGGAGCGTACCGAGGAACTCCCGTGGCTGCTCGAGAACTTCCATGTGGCTAGAGTGGGCGAGGACGCGCAGGTGCGCCGGTTCGATCCGCTCCGCCATCTCCATCGACGCTTCGAGGAAGTAGTCGTACTTCCCGACGACGACCACGCTCGGCGTCTCGATCCGGGAGTAGTACTTCCTCCCGTCCCACGAGGCGATCGTCCCGTCGACCACGAACTCGGCACCGGTCCGGGTCATCATCGAGTGGTAGACGGTCGAGCTGAGCCGCGTCGCCTTCCAGTCCGGAGGCGTGGTGGTCAGGAACCGGGTCTGGAACGGCTGGGCGATCCGCTCGACCAGTCGCTGGTACTCCGGGGAGCCGAACGCCTTCGACCGGGTGAGCTCGCGCAGTCGGTCCCGGAGGCGCGGCGAGACGGAGGCGAGCATCAGCCGGTTCGCGGCTCGGATCTCCTCCGCACTCCCGGCGGTGGCGCAGAGGAGGAGCGACGTGAGTCGATTCTCGTAGCGGTGGGCGTACTCCAGCGCGACGAAACCACCGGCGGAGTATCCGAGGAGGTGCAACTCCCGGATCCCGAACGCGCGCCGGATCGCCTCGACATCCTCGGCCAGGTTTCCGATCGTGTACTCGCTCCGGTTCTTGGGAGCCCAGCTGTGACCGACCCCACGGGGATTGAACAAGATCACCCGCAGGTTCGCGCTCGCGAGCTTCAGCAGGCCCCGAAGGTAATGGTAGGTGAGCCCGGGGCCGCCGGGGTGGACGAGCAGGGTCGCCGGCCCCCTTCCCTGGGCTACGTATTCGAAAGATCGACGTCCCGGAACGGTAATCGTCCGCACCCGCGCCATCAATTGCCGGTAGCACCTCCGACCCAAAAGCGTCGCGTCGACCGGCCACGAACCCGTTCGGGGTGAAGGCGGGCCGACTCCCCGCGACCGCGTTCGTTAGCGGAAACCGCCCTTCCCGAACGCAGGATTGGTTCGGGAGCTGTTCCCAGCAGGGTCATCTACCCGACCGGGGATGGGCGCGACGCCTCGAGAGAGGGGGAGATGACGGAAGAGGAGGCTCCGGCCGAGCCGCCGCGGAAAGGCACCCCGACGCTCCTCGAGCTCTCGAGCGACGATCCGGTCTCGACCCGGAAGTTCCTCGAGACCGTCTTTGGGTGGAACTTCGCGACGCAGCCGGCGGGCACGGAGGACGGCGTGGCCTTCCAGACGATGGAAGGGAACGAAGGGCGTCTGCATCGCGTCCCGACGCGTCAACCTCCCGAGCGGATCAGCCGAGTGCGGGTCGCGGACCTCGGTTCGACCCTCGAGCGCGCCCGAGGCGCCGGTGGTACGATCATCCTTCCCCGGGTCGATGCCCCGGGTCTCGGCGCCTTCTTCACCGTCCAGATCCCGGGCGGGCCGATCCTGACCTGCTGGCAGTCGTCGCCCCCGCCTCGGTCCTGGAAGCCCTGAACCCTCAACCCTCAACTGTGGGTCCAGCGACCCTCAGCCGGGACGGAAATCCCCATCAAGGGGGGTCGGCACGAGTCCATCTCCCCGTGGATCGATCCCCACCTCGATCCGCTCGCGGCAATCGATGGCGTGAGCGTGGCCAAAGAGCGAACGGTCGACCGTCTCGAGTCGCGCACCCGAGATCTCGAGACCTTCCTCCGCGATGAGGTCAGCCCCGCCATAGATCGTCGCCGGCCAGGCGAACCGAGGAGCCGAGATCGCGCTCGAGATCGACTCGCCCCGGTCCAATAGACGGGTGAGGACCTGGACGTTCACCTGGGGCTGGACGTCCCCTCCCATGGAACCCAGCAGAAGGCGTCGGCCAGGTCCGAGGACTACCAGCGCCATCAGCGTATGGAACGTCCGCCGTCCCGGACCGACCGCATTGTGGTGGCTCGGATCGAGCGTGAAGTACGACCCACGGTCGTTGAGGTTGATCCCGGTGGAGTGAACCGTCTGACCCGAACCGAACTCCCTGTAATTGCTCTGGATCGCGCTCACGCCGATTTTCCCATCGAAGACCGAGAACGCGGTCGTGTCCCCACCTCCGGGAACCTTCGGCGGGACCCATCGGTCATTCTCTTCGTACCGGTACGATTCCGCGAGCAGCTCCTTTGGGAACTCAACGACCCGGGGATCCGCGATGTACCGGGACCGGTAGCGGTACGCGACCTCCATGGAGCGGAGGAGCGTCGCCACGTACGCCGGCTCGGGGACGCCGGAGAGCTCGTCCCGGTTGAGGAGGTTGAGCCAGATCAGAGCGGTCGCGCCCTGGCTGTTCGGCGGGGGAGCATAGACATCGTACCCGCGGTATCGGACGCGGAGGGGACTCGTCCACTCAGCCTGGTACCCTTCGAGATCCGCGGCCCGGAGGAGGCCCCCCTTGGCGCGCATATCGCGCTCGATCTGCCGTGCGATCGCTCCATGGTAGAACGATTCCCCCTCGTCCGACCCGATCGCCTCCAAGGTTCGCGCGAGCGCGGGCTGGCGTAAGGTCACCCCGGGGCGGAGGCCGGCGTAGATCGCCTTCCAGTCGTCGTCCGAATGGGCGAGAGTCTCCGCCACGGCACGTGCGATGGAGGGAGTCGCCGGGAAACCCACCCGAGCCAAGCGCACGGCCGGGGCAATCAGATCCCGAAACGGACGCGTCGTTCGTCGGGCGAGGAGGGACCAAACCCCCACAAGGCCCGGCACCATGAACGACGAAAGGGGGCCGAAGGCCGGGATCGAGCCCAGCCCCTTGCTACGGAAGACCTCGACGGTCGCGTCGGCGGCGGCCCACCCACTGCCGTTGATCGACCGTACCCCGTCGTCGTCGACCACGGCGAAGAAATCGGATCCGAGTCCGTTCATGTGCGGCTGGACGACCGTCAGGGCGGCGCTCACCGCTACGGTCGCGTCGTAGGCATTCCCGCCCTCGGCCAAGATCGACTGTCCGACGCGGGTACTCAGGGGGTGCGCGGAGGCGACCGCCCCGGTCATGAACGTTGCGAGGATGCGGGCACCGGGATTTGAACCCGGGTTATAGGCTTGGCAAGCCTATGTGATAACCAGACTACACTATGCCCGCAGCGGCGGGGGCCATCCCCCGACCTATCTAAACTCGATGGCCCTCCGTGGTGAACGACCCCGGGAAAGACCGCCCGAGGGAGGTGGGCGCAAGGGGAATGGATCATCTCCCGACAGGTCTCTCGTCTCCCCGGTGCCCGATCCCGGAACCGGAACCGAAGTCACGCTCTCCACCCGACGATTACTGATCGAACCCCTGCGAACCGGCGACGCGCCCGAACTCTACGCCGTGCTGCGCGACCCAAGGATCTACGCTTTCCTCCCCGAGGATCCTCCTCCTAGCGTCGATGTTCTCCGAAGCCGGTTCGAGCGGTGGACGCGGGGCCCCGAACGGCCGGCGCGCGAGGTCTGGATCAATTGGACGGTCCGGACGAGAGCCGAAGGGAAAGCTGTCGGAACGTTGCAGGCGACGATCTTCCCAACGGAGGCGCGCGCGCTGATTGCCTATGTGCTGAGCCCGGATCTCTGGGGCCAGGGCTACGCGCAGGAGGGCGTTCGCGCGCTCGTGGACTGGCTCTTCTCGAGACAGGGGATCCGGCATGTGGAGGCCCTCGTCGACCGCCGAAATGACCGATCCCTCCGACTCCTCCATCGACTGGGATTCGAACATGTCGGGACCGAGGTGAAGGCGGACCACTTCAAGGGGGGCTGGAGCGATGAGCACCGGCTGAGCCTTTCTCTCGCGCGCTGGAACGCCACATCTCCCTCGAGCGGGTAGGACGACCGATCCACGGAAGCTCGCGGGCCGGTCACGAGCCTGGGCCCCACCGTACCGGCCGTGCGCCCCGGCCGGGATTGGCCGGCGAACTCTACTTGGGCTCCAGACCGGGGCCACCGACAGGTTCATCGGGATTCAAAGGGGGAAGGTTCCTCAGCTGTTCGGAGTTCCACACGGCCAATCGCTCCGATCGAGGTGTCGGCGGGGGAAAGTCGCGAGCACGGGCCCTGAGTTCGCGGACGATCTCCCGGAGGGCGCCGTCTGGGAGGTCCGCGAATCCTGGATACGCCCGCTTCTCGATGCCCGAAATCCACTCCTCGACCGAGCGCGACGGGCGGGAATCCTTGAGCTCGATGAGCTCGACAGGGGGAGCATTCTTCAAGAGCGCCGGCTCGCGCCACCACCGTCGAGGGATCACCGGGGTGGGCAGTCCGTACCGCGCCCGGAGCTCCTGGAGATAGGCCCAGGCCTGCCGCCGTCGCTCGGTCGGGCGGGGGAAGGCCGAAGGGGATCGGAGGAACGCTACGACTCGACCCCGGGTGACCCTCGCCGTCTCGCGCAGCGCCGCCGAGGCATCCTCGAAGATGTGGAGCACATGAGCGAGGACCGTGCAATCGAACGTCGCGTCGGAGAATGGCAGATGCTCGACGTCCGCTCGAACCAGACCCTCGAGGCCCTTCTTTCGGGCCTGTGCGAGCATTCCCGTCGACACATCCACTCCGATGACCCGCCATCCGAGCTCTTGGAGCGGGAGAGAGACCCGACCCGTTCCGACACCAACCTCAAGCACCGTCTTCGCTCCGGCCCGGGTCAGCGCTTCTCGGAGTGCCCCGAGCGCCGTCGGCGATAGCGCGCCGCGCGTCTCATCGTAGACAGGGGCGATCCGATCGAACTCGGCCATCGAGCGCTCGGGCATGGCCGCTCAGTCCGAGGGCTGACTTGAACGTTGCACGGCCGTCACCCTCAAGGGGGTCTCGGGCCGCTCCACTTGACCCGGACGGTCCGGAGTCCGCCCGAACCGCCACGTGGGAGGTGATTTGTACTCCTGGGGCGCCGACGTTTTTGGAGGGTTGAATGACGGACCGATGGACTGAGGGGGATACCGCCATTCTGCACCGGCCGGACTCGGACCCGATCCTCGTCCGGCTGGTCACGGGACCCCAGGCGGTGGGGTCCGAAGGTGTCATTGACCTCTCGGGGGAGATCGGCCAGCCGGTCGGCCGCTCGGTCGTCTGGTCCGGGGTCACTTGCAGGCTCTTCCGCCCTTCCCTCTCCGACCTTCTCTCGGGCATCCATCGAGGGGCTCAGATCGTAATCGCCAAGGACGCCGTCCACCTCCTCTACCTCGGGGGAGTCGGACCCGGAGGCCAGGTGGCGGAGGCGGGATCCGGTAGCGGGGCCTTGACGATCGCCCTCGCCTTCGCCGTGGGAGCGACCGGGCACGTGACCTCGTTCGACCGTCGCACGGACTTTCTCGCGAACGCGCGGGCGAACGTCGAACGCGCCGGACTCCTCGATCGCGTGACATTCCGGGAGCGAGATGTCGTCGCCGATGGGATCGACCTCGCCGATCTCTCGAGCGTGGTCCTGGACCTTCCGGAGCCTTGGGCGGTCCTTGCGTCGGCACGATTCGCGCTACGACCGGGGGGATTCGTGGCGACGTATACCCCGACCTACAACCAGCTCGAACGCACGGTGCGAGCGCTCAGGGAGCTACGGTTCGACGAGGTTCGAGCGTTCGAGGTCCTTGAACGGGGGCTTCATGTGGGAGAGGGTGGGACGCGCCCCGAGTTCGAAATGCTCGGTCACACCGGGTTCCTGGCCGCGGGGCGCAAGGTGGATGACCGATGATCTCAGGCAGCCTCTCGCTCTCCATCGGGGCGCTCGTTGGGGTCGCACTATCGGGAGGGTTCGTCTACTGGGAGATTGGCCGATACGCCACTCCTCAGGTCCCCGCGACCCTCTTTGACGAGCGTCGCGAGCTGTTCGCGTACACGGCCGGCCTGTTCGTCGGTGTGCCGCTGGCCGTCGCCTACGTGCTCTTCGTCATCTCGATGGCGAGCCTGGCCCTCCCGGGCGCCCTCCTCTTTCTCGCGCTCCTCATCGGCGGGACCGAGGTCGCGCAGTGGGCCCTTCTGAGGACGCGGTTCTGGGGGCGGGACGAGAGCGGTCCGTTCTACGCCCTCGGGTACCGAGTGGCGATCGGCGGAATCATCTCACTGGCGCTCGTGTCGGAGTACGTCTCCGTCACCGGCCTCTCGGCCCTCGGGATCGCCCTCGTTCTGATCGACTCGGTCGCCGTGGTCGGGCTCGAGGCCGCGGGAGCGCTCCTGTCGGTGCGGTCGCGGCCGGGGAGCGGACGGGTGGGGGGCGGACCGGTCTCGGGGGCGATCTTCGGCGCGATAGGGTTCTTCCTCCTCGGCCTGGGAGCGGCGTCGGGCTTGGCCATCGCGTTCGCCGCGGCGCTCGTCGCGCTCATCGGGGCCGTTCTCGTCTACCAACGACTGCGACCTCTCCTCGCCGCGATTCCGGCTCCGGGGAAGGGACCCGGCGGCCCCCCCTCCCGGGAGGGAACTCGCTACGCGCGGACGGATCGACCGATCCCCTCGACCAGCGAGGGCCCAGACCGGGAGAAGTGACGGGTCAAAGGACCTTTAACCCGAGCCGCATGGCGCGCTCCGAATGCCCGAGGATGAAGAGAAGATCCCGCTGGGCCGCCGCTTCCGACATGCTCTCCGGACCTACCGCGCATCGGTCTCGATCTTCGTCTTCGCGGTCGGGGTGCTGCTCACGATCCTCGCGGTCGGGTACTTCACACCGCTCTCCAGCTCGTACCCATTCAACGCGATCAATACCGTGACGGATCAGCCGAGCGCGAACTACAACCTCGTCTTCGTCATCGTCGGACCGATCGTCTCGATCGTGGGCGCGTATCTGGTAGGGTCGTACTTCACGGCGCGGCGTAAGTTCGAGCACCTCATGGTGACCAAGAGCAAGGCCGAGTTCCTCCGGAACATTCCCGAGCTCGAGGACCTGCTCTGGGACCTCACGCCGGCGGACGAGGCGCGCTACGAGTCCAAGCGCGCGGAGTTCCGGCTCCGACACTGACGTCGCGGTCATCCGTGTTAAGTAGCGCGGGCCGGTGAACGGCCGTGGCCGCCGAACGGTCCCGCCCTGCGGTCGAGGCATTCCGGTTCCGTCGGCTGGAGAAACCCGAAGAATTCCGGCAGGTCGGGGAGCTCTGCGAGGCCGTGTGGGGTTCCTCGGCGGCGGGAGGAGTCCCTCCGGCGCTGATGCGGGCGCTTCAGGACAACGGCGGGCTCGTCCTCGGCGCGTTCGCGGACATCTACCTCGCGGGGACCGCCGTGTCGCTCCTCGGCTGGGACGGGACGACCCTCTACCACTATTCGCACCTCACGGTCGTCCGGCCCGAGTACCAGAACCATCACCTCGGCTTCCGGTTGAAGGCGTTCCAGCGCGACGAGGTCCTGAAGCTCGGCCTCCCCGAGATCCGGGAGACGTTCGACCCGCTCCAGAGCCGGGCCGCTTCGCTCCTCGTCCGGCGCCTTGGGGCGCGGCCGGACCGGTACTTCCCCCACTACTACGGCCAGCTGGCCGACACGGCCAACGCGGGGATGGAGACCGACCGCCTGCGGGTGGTTTGGTCGATCAACTCCGATCGCGTCGCCGCGAGGATGGCCGGGGGGCCCCCATCGTCGGAGGAGGTGCGGGAGCTCTGGCGGAAGTCGACGCCGTTGATTGAGACCGAGCCCGGCGAGAGCGGTCTCCGGGTCCCGACGTCGGTCCAGGAGACGAGCGAACCGAGTGCTCATCTCGAGATTCCGTTCGACCTCGAGTCGATTCGCGAACACGAGCCCGCGTCGGTCCGGCGATGGCGGCACGCCGTGCGAGACGCGTTCCGGATCGCCTTCGACACCGGGTACTCGGTCGAAGACTTCGCCGTCCTCGCTCCGGAACACGAGCGTCGAAGCTTCTACCTCCTGTCGAAGTCCCCCGGATCCGCTCAATCGGTTCCGCCTCCGACAGGGCCCGGGGCGCCTTCCGGGAGCGCCTCTCCCTAGCCCGGGGGATCATTCCGGTTGCCCTGCCGATTTGGGTCGAGAAATCCCTCCTACCCCCGGTCCGGCAAATGGGGGATTCTGGCCTCGTTCCCTGGCAGGTTTATCGTGCGCGGTTCACTTACTCCTCCCGGCGGTCGAAGGGAAGGAGCGATGCCGACCGTGGGCCGACCCCCTATCGTTCTATTGGTCGTTCTCGGGGTCGCGCTCGCGTCAGGAGCCGCCGCAAGTCTCCTCGCTGGCGCGACCACCTCCCCGGGAGTGGCACCGGGCCCCGCGACGCTGATCGTGTTTCCTATCCGATGGCTGGCCTATGGCCTATTCGGGGCCGCCCTCGCCTACGCCGCCTATCTGCTGTACATTCGGATGACCGGCCCGACGCTTCGAGTGCCGGGGCGCCTGATGGTCACCGTCCTGATAGGAATCCTGTTGGCGGTGGTGTTCGTCCTCGTGCTGCACTCGCTCACAGGTCCGATCACGACGCAGACTCAGCCGTCGACGGGACACGGAACCGGGCAGAATCAGACCTACCAGAATACGTCGGGTCTTTACGGGAGCGGGGGGAGCATCTGGTCTCCCTCGCTCCCGCCGTGGCTCCCGTTCGTGGTCCTCGCCGCGGTCGCCCTGATCGCGCTCGCCTTGGCTGTCCCCTTCGCCCGTTCGTACCTCGACGAGCGTCGGCGTGGCATCTCCGTTTCGAAGAATCCGGAGAAGGAGAAAGCCGAACTTTCCGCGGTCTTGGAACGGGCGAATCGGGCGCTCGAGGAAGGCGGGGATCCCCGGACGGTGATCCTCGCGCTGTACGCCGCCGTCCTGGCCCATCTGACCGCGATGGTGGGCAGTGTTGAGGTGGACACGCCGGAGGAGATCCGGCGGTACCACCTGGTGCGCCTCGGCATCCGCTCCGACACGGCCCGAGAGTTGACCCGACTGTTCGAGGAGGCCCGCTACTCGACCCATCCCTTGGGGCCCGAGGACGGTGAGCGGGCGCGCGGCGTCTTCCGCGAAGCGCTTCAGGAGCTTACCCGAGCTCCGGTGGCGGCATGAGATCCCCTTTCGGTTGGGGATTGGTCGCGATCGCAGCGGCCGCGACGGCGGTCGCGATCTGGACCCAGTCGAATACCGGGCTTGCCCTCGTCGCGGCCGCGACCGCGATCGTCGCGGCTTCCCTCCTCTTCGTTGAGGTCGGGATGCGGGGATGGAATCCGCCCGTTCGAACCACACACCCCAGTGGACCAGGTCCGTCGGACAAGGTGCGGGCGGCGTTCGCTTCCGGTCGGCTCGGCCGGGAATCGATGGTGGCGCTTCTCGACCGCCTCTCTCGCACGACCTCAGACCCGACCCATCCTTCGACGTCGCTCGAGCAGCTCGAGACAATCGTCCGGATGTCCCCAGAGGATTTCCGGGCGTACGTTCGGGCCCGCGTGGAGTACCTCGAGGCCCGCTCGTGAACGGGCTGGAGAGCCCCTCCGCCGAGCCATTACGCTGGCGGCCTCGGGCGTATCTTCTCCTGGGCGCGGGGGGAGTCCTCCTCGTCGCGGCGGTGATCGACCGAAACCCCGTGCCCCTCTATCTCGCGTTGCCGCTCCTCCTGGCCGCTCCCGCCGCCGCTCTCGCGGGCCCGCGCGGGATGCCCCGTCTCATCGCCCGGCGCACGGTGGAGGGGTCCGGCCCCGACGTCCATGTCGAAGGGGTCGTCGAGGCTGCGGGCCGGATCGACCCGAACGACCTGTTCGTCGAGACGCCGTGCCCGCCGGGTCTATACGAGGCCGCTCCTCCCGTGTTCGAGCGGACCCCTAACGAGGTCCGGTTCACCCTAGAGTGGCGGGCCCGCGAGCCGACGACGTTGGTCGTGCCGCCGCCCCGGGTGACGTGGCGCGACGCGGTCGGCCTCGTCGAGCGCGGGGCAACCATCGACCTCCCTGGCCTGATCGTCGAACGGTACCCGCCCGAGCTCCTGCGCATTAGCAACGTCCAATTCCCTCGCACGACGGTCCGGCCGGGGGAGTCCCGTTCCCGCCAGATCGGTCCGGAAGGGGAGTTCTACGGGATTCGAGACGCGATCCCGGAGGACTCTCCGCGCCGCATCAACTGGGTCGCGAGCGCGAGGGCCGGCCGACTCGTCGCCAACGAGTACCGTGTCGACCGCACCGGCGACCTCGTCCTCCTGCTCGATACCCGGGCGACCCCACTGGGGCCGGTCGTGGATCAACGCCTCCTTTCGATCTCGCGGGCGGCCGCCGGCGGCATTGCCCAGTCGTTCCTTCGCGGCAAGACGCGGGTCGGCCTCGGAATCTTCGGCGAGTTCCTCGCGGCGATCCCCTTAAGCACCGGCCGGACCCAGCAGCATCGGATCCGTACCGCGCTCCTCTCCGCCCGCTACTATCCGGGGAGCGCGCCGTCCGAGCGATGCGCGATCTCCCTGGGTCGCTACTTCCCACCCGGTGTCACCGTAGTCCTGTTCTCCTCCCTCGCGGACGAGGAGGGGGCGGATCTCCTCCCCTACCTCCGACGGCGGGGATTCCGCGCCGTGGCGCTGAGCCCTTCGCCGCTCCCGGCGATCCTCCCGTCCACCCGCCATCCCACCGTAGATGAGGCGCTCGTCGCCCGGCTCTACCGGCTGCTGCGTCGGGAACAGATCGCTCGTGCGTGGCAGGACGCCCCGACGATCGACTGGGAGGATTACTGGTCCCTCGCCCCGTTCGTCCAGTTCCTGCGCCGGCCCGCGATACGGAGGTGGGGATGATCCCCGAGAGGCCGGCGCCGTCGTGGGGGCGGGGCCTGGGCTCGTGGGCCCTCCTCGCCGCAGTCGGGGGGCTCTTCGGGCTAGTCACGGGGCTTCCCGACGCCTTGGGCGTCGTGGCGGTCCTGGCGGGAGTCGTCACCGCGGGGGTGCTCCAACGGCTTTGGAACCGGCCCCGGCTGCGAGACCTCGCACCGATCCCAGCCCTCGGGGCGCTCGTCGGAGTCGCGATCGTGAGCGCGTGGGGCCCGCTCCCGGAGCTCATCGCCGGAGGGAGCGGTGTGGCGTTCCTCCTCTGGCTGGCGGACGATCTCGACCGCCCGCTGGGAGGGGTTCGACGTGCCCAACTCACGATCGGGATCCCGGCGCTCGCCGTCGGAATCGCGTGGGCGAGCTCGCTCCTCCTCCCCCCTTCGTCCGCAACCCTCGGCGTGGCGGCCGCCCTGCTCGTACTCGTTGCGGTGGCGGTCGCGTTCCTGTTCGGTGCGCCGTCCGTGTTTGATCGCGAGGAGCCGTCACCGTCATAGCCCGGAGATCCGTACCGGAGGTCGGAGCGCCCCAAGGGGCGCGCCCGGGCACCGACGAAGGGTCCCTCTCGACTCAACGCGGACGGGTCGTCCGCCGAGGATGACGTGAGGACAACCCCGGCGTCCGACACCCCCAGCCGGGTCAGACCGCCGAGAGGGCGGAGCCTACCGTGACGCCGGTCGTTACGGCTGGGGAACATGGGCCGCCCTATTCCGCGACGCCCCGTTTTCCCCAAATACGGCTGGGAAGTCCGATTGTACCGGGGAGGGAATGAAACCGGCAGAGGCGCGGGCGCTCGCCGAGCAGGTACGCGCCTCGGTGCAGACCGCGATCGTCGGGCGCGAGGAGGCGGTCGACCACGTCCTGACCGGCCTGGTCGCGGATGGACACCTCCTGATCGAGGACCTTCCCGGGCTCGGCAAGACCCTGATGGCGAAGTCGTTTGCCCGGGCGCTCGGGCTCGAGTTCCAACGGATCCAGTTCACCGCCGATCTCCTCCCACACGACATCACGGGAGGCGAGGTCCTCGACCCGACGCGGACCGGCTTCGTCTTTCGCCCCGGCCCGCTCTTCACGAACGTCCTCCTCGCGGACGAGATCAACCGGGCGCCACCCAAGGTCCAGTCGGCGTTGCTCGAGGCGATGCAGGAGTACCAGGTCACGAGCGAACGGACGACCCATGCCCTGCCCCGCCCCTTCCTCGTCCTCGCCACCGAGAATCCTCTCGAGCTCGAGGGGACATATCCCCTGCCCGAGGCCCAGGTCGACCGGTTTCTCCTCCGCTTGAAGATCGGCTACCCGACCCCCGGGGAGGAACGAGGGATCCTCGAGCGCCGCCGAGTCCGAAAGACCGAAACCGTGGACGTTCCGCGGGTCACGGACGCAACGACCTTCACCGAGCTACAGCGGGCGGTGGAGGAGATCGAGATCGACCCTTCGGTGGCCGGTTACATCATCGACATTGTTCGGTCGACACGAGAGGACCCCCGCAGCGAGGTCGGGTCCTCGCCCCGCGGCTCGCTGGCCCTCCAGAAGCTCTCCCGCGCCCGCGCGCTCCTCTCGGGACGAGATTACGTCCTCCCCGACGACGTCAAGGCGTTGGTCGTGCCGGCGCTCGCCCACCGTGTCATCGTGAAGCCTGAGCCGTGGATCCGCGGGGTCCGCGGAGAGGCGGTTGTCGGGGCCGCGCTCGACCGGGTCGCCGTGCCGAAGGTCCGTTGACGGATCTCGGACGGCAAAGGGTTTTCATCCCGATTCGGGTCGGCTGGTCGATGGCCGAGCTCCCGATCGTCGTGGTAGTGGATCCGATTGATGAGCGCGCGATGGTGCGGCTGAAGGCGGGGCCGTGCCGCGTCGTCGACGCCAGCGCCGACCCGGCCTCGCTTGGTTCGCACCTCGCCGACGCATGGGCGATCATCGTGCGTAGCCGCACCCGGGTGACCCCCCAGCTGATGGATCAGGCCCCTCACCTCCAGCTGATCGCCCGTGCCGGGGTCGGGATCGACAATGTCGACCTCGCCCACGCGACGACGCGGAAGATCCGGGTCGTTAACGCGCCGACCGCGGCGACCGTGAGCGTGGCCGAGCTCGCCGTCACGTTCTGCCTTCTCCTCGTCCGGGGCTTCTACCCCCAGATTGCGCCCACCAAGGCCGGGAAGTGGGAGCGCGGCACTCACGGACACGAGATCGACGGGAAGACGGTGGGGCTCGTCGGGTATGGTCGGATCGCGCGGGAGGTCGCGCACCGGCTCGCCCCGTTCGAGGTCACGACGATCTCCTACGATCCGTATGTGAACCGTACCGGTGACCGGACCGAGCTCGTCTCGTTCGATGACCTCCTCCATCGCGGGGACATCATCAGCCTGCACGCGGTACTGAACCACGAGACCCATCACCTGATCAACGCCGGTGCGTTCGAGCGGATGAAGGCCGGGGCGTACCTTGTGAACGTTGCCCGGGGCGCGCTCGTGGACGACGCCGCGCTCCTGACGGCGCTCAAGTTCGGGCGCATCGGCGGGGCCGCGCTCGACGTCTACGAGTACGAGCCGCCGAGGAGCACCGAGCTGCTCGCGCAGCCGAACGTGATCGCGACCCCGCATATCGGGGCGTCGACGGTCGAGGCGCAGTGGCGTGCCGGGATGGACATCGTCGAGGAGGTCCTCAGGGCCGTCCGCGGCGAGCCGCTCACCGCGCTCGTCGCGCCGAGCGGAGGGGGCCGATGACGTTCGATCCCGAGACGACGACCTTCCTCATCGCCGGGCCGGTGCGGATCCACCCGCGGGTCCTCCGGGCGATGTCGATGCCGTCGCTCAATCACCGAGGCGATTACTTCCACGGGATCGTCCAGGAGATCCGCGAACTGCTCCCGGTCCTCTTCGGCGCCAAGGGCCGCCAGGTGATCCTCTCCGGCAGCGGAACCGCAGGGCTCGAGGCGACTTACTCCGCCCTCCTCCCGAAGGACGGGCGCACCCTCGTGCTCAAGAACGGGAACTTCGGCGACCGTACCCACGAGATCGCCCGTCGCTACTCCACGAACGTCACGACCCTCGAGGCTCCCTGGGGGCGCGCTCTTCCCCTCGACGACGCGAAGGCCGAGCTCGCGAAGGGAGATGTGCGCGCCGTCTGCGTCGTCCATAACGAGACCAGCGTCGGCCTCGCGAACGACATCGCCTCCCTCGCTCCCTCGGTCAAGGCTTCCGGCGCGCTCTTTCTCGTTGACGGGATCAGCGCGGTGGCCGGGATACCGGTCAAGATCGATGCGTGGGGGCTCGACGCGGTCGTCGCCGGCAGTCAGAAGGGCCTCGCCGCTCCGGCGGGGCTCGCGATCGTCCATCTCTCCGAGCGGGCCGTAGCGGCGCTCCACCCGGGGACGTTCTACCTCGACCTCGCCGCGCACCTGAAGTCGCTCGAGAAGAACGATACCCCGTGGACCCCGGCGGTCCCGCTCTTCCTGGCCCTCCGCGAAGCCTTGGTCCTCCTGAAGGAGGAGGGTCTCGAGAACCGTCTCGAGCGGACCCACCGGCTCGCCGAGGCGACGCGCGCAGCGGTCGACGCACTCGGCCTCGAGCTCTTCCCCGACCCGCGCTACGCGTCCGACACCGTGACCGCGATCCAGAACCCGGCCGGGATGGGCGATCTGGAGCTTCGCAAGGTCCTCGAGCGCCAGTACAACGTCCTCGTCCAAGGCGGGCAGGGCGCGCTCACCGGCAAGATCTTCCGCATCGGGCACATGGGGATCGCCGACTGGCCCGACCTCCTCATCACCTTCGCCGCCCTCGAGCGGGTCCTCGGCAAGGCGGGCCGCGTGCGCACACCGGGCGCTTCGCTTCGCGCGATCGTCGACCGGATGCCGTAGGGTACGATGGACCGGCGGCGCTAGATATCCACGATCACACGGGCCCGGTGGCGGGCCGGGTCGAAAACGAGCCCGTGGAACGTCGGGGCCTTCACCTCGGTGCGGACGACGTGCCGGGCCGGGTCGAACCGCTCACCCGACGCCGCGGCCACGAGCGATGTCGGAGGGTTCCCCACGGACCGGACGGTGAGCCGACGGACGAGGAAGCCGTCGGCCGCTTCGAGGAGAAGAAGCTCGTTCAGGAACGCGACGACGAGCTGAGTCGCGTCCTCGGCCGAGGCGCTGACTGCGCGCTCCTCGCGCGGTCGCACGCGGCGCAGATCCGTCATCAGGGCAAAGAGGCCAAGCCCGAGGGCCTCGAAGAGGAGGTCGGCATTCGGCCCATTCGCCCAGATGCCGACGTCCGCGGTCGTCGGGAAGCTTCCCCACCGGCGACGGCGAGGAGGCGGGGGGGTCACCTTCGTGCTCGCAGGGAGGGAACGAGTGTTTATGGGGCCGTTGGCTAGTATTGTCCCCCTCCGACATGCGGGCGACCCTCCTCATCCCCACGCTCAACGAGGCCGCCTCGATCGGCCACGTCCTCCGGCTCTTCCGGACCGCGGCGACCGCGGCCAACGAGAGCGTTTTCCGCGACGACCCAGTCGACTGGGAGGTCCTGGTCGTCGACGGGGTCTCATCGGACGGCACGGCGGCGATCGCGGAGGCCGAGGGGGCGCGGGTGGTGCTCGAGCCCCGTCCCGGGTACGGGCGAGCGTACCGGACCGGTTTCGAGTCGGCGCGCGGCGCGATCATCGCGACGTCCGACGGGGACGGCACCTACCCAGTCGAGACCGTCCCGATGCTCGTGAAGAAGGTGCGGGACGAGCCGATCGATTTCCTCACCGGCAACCGGATGGCGTACCTCGACCGGACCGCGATGACGACCGAGCACCGGATCGGCAACTCGATCCTCAACCGGTTCGTCAACCTCGCGTTCTACCGGTACCTGCGCGACTTGCCCGGCGGCCGACTGATGGACAGCCAGAGCGGGTTCTGGGTCTTCCGCCGCGAGATCCTCGACCGGCTGCGCCTGACCCAGGACGGGATGGCGTTCAGCGAGGAGCTCAAGATCGAGGTGATCCTGCGCGGCGCGCGGTTCCTCGAGGTGCCGATCCGGTACGGGGAGCGGTGGGGGCCGCCCAAGCTCTCGAGTTGGCGCGATGGGATCCGGAACCTCCTCTTCCTGTTGGACAAACGGTTCGAGGTCGTCCGGGAGCTGCGGCAGAACGATGCCACTCCCTTCGCGAACGGCCGCGAGACGCACTCGCCGCCCTAATCACACTCGCCGCAGGCCTACTGGGTCTTCCCCGAACGCTCGCGGGACTTCACCCGGAGACCCTTGTATCCGCACCGGCGGCACTGGACCGCCCGCGGGGGATTGCGGGCGGAGCAGTTCATGCAGATCTTCTTGTTGAGCAGGCGCTCCACGGCCTCGGGGAACGGCATGGGGACGGCGGGCACGCCGGCCCGTCTATAAAAGATATCTCGGGCGCGCAGCGAAGTCCATTTCCGCCCCCGTCGACCTTCCTCTTTTCGTGCTCTCCCCGTCGGAGCGACTCGAGACCTTGCGGATCGCGCGTCACGCGGTCGCTTTAGCTCTCGGGTCGACCGGGGGCGAAGGAGTTGCGCCATCCGAGCCGCGCGCGGCCGTTTTCCGCGAGAAGAGGGGCGTCTTCGTCACGGTGAAGCGCTATCCGGGCGACGATCTCCGGGGATGCATCGGGTATCCCATGCCGATCCTCCCGCTCGGTACCGCGATCGAGCGCGCAGCGGTCGCCGCCGCCCTCGACGACCCCCGGTTCCCACCCATTCGAGCCTCCGAACTCTCCCGGATCACCTTGGAAGTGTCGGTCCTGACCGTACCCGAAGCGATCCCAGCCGCACGGCCGGAGAACCTCGTCGCGGCCGTAGAGGTAGGGCGAGACGGGCTGATCGTCGACGGATTCGGGACGAGCGGGATCCTCCTGCCGCAGGTCGCCCCGGAGCAGAGCTGGACGGCCGAGCAGTTCCTCGCCGGAACGTGCGAGAAGGCCGGACTCCCTTCCGACTCCTGGCGACGGCCGGGGGTGAGCTTCCGTCGTTTCCAGGCCGAGGTCTTCCGCGAGGGATCCCCCGGCGGCGAGCTGATCGACGAACCCCCGCCTACGACGCGCGCCGCACGACCCGCGCGGAGAAAGTGACCCCGTCGACGTCCCAGCTCCGAACGTCGCCCTCGGAGGCGAGGGGCCCCTCCACGACCTCGAGCGGGTCGGCGAGCAGGTCGTGCGCGAGCGCGGCACGGCGACGCTCGAGGGCGGTCCGGAGCGTCCCGGTCGCCCCGACGGTCACGGCGACTCTCTCGGTGTAGCGCAGGCCCAGCTCCTTCCGGGTCTGCTGGAGCCGCCGCGCGACCTCCCGCGCCAGCCCCTCTTCGAGCAGCTCGGGGGTCGGCGCGCGGGGGAGCGCCGCGACCGCGACCCCGTTCTCCTCGCGGACGACCCAATCCGAATCGGGGAACCGGGCCCGGTCCTCAGCCGGGACGGTGCGGACCGACTTGACGTTCAGCTCCTCCGCGAGGAGCGTGAGGCCTTCTGGGCCTAGTGCGGCGAGCCCCGGTGGGACCTGACCGAAGAGGACGAACTCCGCGAGAGGGATACGGGCCTTCACCTCGGCGCGGTGGCGCAGCTCGCGTCCGACCTCGACGAGCGATCGGAGCTCGGCCATCTCCCGCTCGAGCTCCGGCTCGCGGTCGGCGAGCTGGAGCGGCCATGTCGCAAGATGGACGGAGGCGTCTCGGTCGTGGAACCCCCGCTCCCCGACCTCCTGGTGGATCCATTCCGCGGTGAACGGCAGCATCGGCGCGATCGTGGCGGCGAGTCCGAGGAGCGAGTACGACAGCGTGTCGTGCGCAGCGAGGCGGTCGGGCGAGCCGGAGTCCGCCCAGAACCGCGGCCGGGACCGCCGCAGATACCAGGTCGACAGGTCGTCGACGAATTCCCGGATCGTGAGCGCCCCGCGTCTTAGGTCGTAGCCGGACAGAGCGGAGTCGACCTCGCGTCGCGTCGCTTCCAGTCGTGAGAGCAGCCATCGATCGAGGAGCGCGGTCGGGCGGGGCCGCTCGAGTGCTGGTCGCAACCCGTCCGCTCGGGCGTTTTCGAGGTGGAAGGCGACCACGTTGGAGAGGGTGCCGAGGGTCCGCGCCGCGCTCTTGCGGACCGTCGTCTCCCCCATGCGCATCGGCTCGGTGAAGTCCGTAGACAGGAATGCCCACCGGATCGGGTCGGCGCCGAACGACTTCAGGAACGACATCGGTTCGATGACGTTCCCCTTCGACTTCGACATCTTCCGGGCCTCCTCGTCGAGGACCATCCCGTTCACGACGCATGCCCGGTACGCCGGCCGGTCGAACAGGAGGGTCGCGATGACGAGCAATGAGTAGAACCAGCCGCGCGTCTGGTCGAGCCCCTCGGCGATGAAGTCGAGCGGGGCGGTGGTGTCGAACGGCCCTGGTTCGAACGGGTAGTGGAACTGCGCGAAGGGAGCGGACCCGCTGTCGTACCAGCCATCGATCGTGTACGGCTCCCGGCGCGCCTCCGCGCCGCACGTCGCGCACCGGAGCACGAGGCGGTCGACCGTGACCCGGTGCGGATCGAACGGCGTCGGGAGGGGCTGGCCCAGCCGCTCAGCGAGTTCGGCGAAGCTGCCGACGCACGTCGCGTGACCGGCGGGGCAGATCCAGATCGGGAGCGGAGTCCCCCAGTACCGGTTCCGCGACAGCGCCCAGTCCTTCGCTTCGGTCAGGAAGTTCCCGAACCGCCCATCGCGCAAGTGCGCCGGGACCCACGTGACCGTCGCGTTGTTCCCGACGAGACGATCCGTCGCTCGGGAGGTCCGGACGAACCAGGAATCGATCGCCCGGTAGATGAGCGCGGTGTCGCACCGCCAGCAGAATGGGTACGTATGCCGGACCGTTTCGAGCTGCAAAACGAGACCCCGATCGGTAAGGTCCTTCAGGAGGATCGGATCGGCGGCCTTGAACGGCTTGCCTCGGACCAGCGGGACGAGGTCGGTGAAGACGCCCCGGCCGTCGAGCGGATCAAAGACACCGACCTTTTCCCGTGCGCCGATCCGCTGGTCCTCCGGCCCGAAGCTCGGGGCAACGTGGACGAGTCCCGTGCCTTCCCCGGCGGTGACGGAATCGTCCAGTACCACCCGGTAGCGGCCCGGGCCCGGGCCCGGCGTGTCGAACGGTGGGAGATAGGGGGCGCCTTCCAGGGCCCGACCGGGGAAGACGTCGACCACCTCCGATCCCTCGGGGAAATACCGCGGGACCGCGATCGACGCGAGAACGACCTCCCGACCGTCGCCGGTTCGAACCGCGGAGTACTCGAGATCGGCCTTCGCGGCGACGAGGAGGTTCGAGGGAAGCGTCCACGGCGTGGTCGTCCACACGAGGAGGTCGCGATTGCCTCCGCCGGTCCCGGCGAGCGGGAATCGGACCGTGACCGATGGGTCGGTCGTCTCGCGGTACCCTTGAGCCACCTCGTGAGACGAGAGGGGAGTCTCGCACCGGGGACAGTACGGTAGGACGTAGTGGCCCTTCTCCAGCAGTCCGCGGTCGAACAGGGTCTTGAGGGACCACCAGACGCTCTCCATGAACGGCGGGTCCATCGTCCGGTAGGCGTGGTCGTAGTCGAGCCAGTAGCCGAGACGGCGGCTCATCTCCTGCCAGACTGAGGCGACCTCGAGCGTCGACGCCCGGCAATCCTCGCAGAACCGCTCGATCCCGTACGCCTCGATCTCTTTCTTCGACTTCACGCCGAGACGTTTTTCGATCTCGAGCTCGACCGGAAGGCCGTGACAGTCCCAGCCTGCCATCGGACTGATGAGCCGCTCTCCACGCATCCGATGGTAGCGGAGGACCGAGTCTTTGACGACCCGGGCGACCAGGTGCCCCAGGTGCGGGGCGCCGTTCGCCGTAGGGGGCCCTTCGGTGAACCGGAACACCGGTCCGGAGGGCGGACCGGCGATTGCGGCCATGGGCACCCCGGTCCGGTCCCAGTACGCGAGCACCCGGTCCTGGATCGCGGCCGAGGAGGGGGTAGCGCCTCCTTCTTCCTCCGGTGGCACGCCCGGCACGACGGAGCCAGCGGAGATAAAGTCGCTCGGCCCGAACGATCCCACTGCGATCCTCGCCCCTCCGGTCGGCAGGACCGTTCCAGCCCCCCTTCGGCCGAAGATATACCCCGCCACCTTCTTCCATTCGGTCGATCCTCGTGCCCGCCCGTTCCAAGTCTCGGCCGCGTCGGATCAGCCGGTTCATCGTGATGGCAATGCTGCAGGCGGCGCGCGCGGAACGGCTCGGTCTCGACGAGGGTGCGGCGTATTCCTGGGGTCTCAACCGGTCGATATTCTATGCCGCCGCGAAGAGGGGGTTCCGCGGGACCGCGGGCGTGGCGAAGACCGGGGAGCCCTCAACTCCCCGCCCCACCGAGGAGACCTACTTCCTCGGGGACGAGATGGCGTACCGGGACCCCGAGGGCTCAAGGCTACGTTTCACCATCGGCGGGGAGACCCAGACGGAGGAGATGTTCCGCCAACAGATCGCCAGCCGGTTCGGCAACGAACAGAACTTCCGACGCGCTTGGGCGCAGGCCATCCACGTCGTCGACGGGTTCGATCCGGAGGTGCTGAGGTCCGGGCATCGGTTCTACTCGACCGTATACAAACCCCGACGCGACGAGCTCGCGGAAGAGTGGACCGAGCGGTACGTCCCCTCGGCTCCTCCGGCGTGACGGACCCGACACAACCTACGGCGAGCTTGTCCGTGCGCGGTGCGAGGCGGGCGCCGATCGGGGGGCTGAGATCGCCCTCGTGACCGCGCAGGTGGGCACCTCCGGCCCGATCCTCCGGCGGCACCATTTCCGTCGGATCGGGGCCGTCCAGGTCTTCGAAGTGCGTTGGTAGACGTCCGCGGCCAGTCCGGGCACGGGGTTCGGCCATTGTCGCGCCGGTTCTGTATTTTCGATACGTTTAGATACGCACTAATACAGGAACCGACCCATCTCGACGCGTGGCGCGACTCTGTCGCGCGCCACGAAAGGCCCGGGTCGTCCCGGGCGTTGCGATTGGCGCGCTATTGGCCACGGTGATACTCCTCGCGACGGCTCCTTCCCCGGCGTCCGTACCCCCGTCGACAGCCCGAAATCCGTCCGTCGCCTCCGCGGTCGTTCCGCTTTCCTTCCACATCACGTTCGTGGTGACCGGATCGGACGAGCTCCATTCGCTCCAGACGGTCCTCGGATCGTACCTCGAACCGGGGGATTCGTTCGACCTCCTAGTAAGCGGAAACCAGAACCCATCTCATGCGGCCAACGTCGTCAACCACTGGGCGTCAGAGCTCCACAGCGTCTACCCCAATGACTCCATCACGGCGCACGTCTCTGGGATCGCGCGGTACGCGGCGATCGCTCCGCTACTCGGCCCGAACATCATGGGGCTCCTCTACGACTATGAGCCCGGCTATGAACCGGAATTCACCTTCAACTTCACCCGGACTGTCGAGCACTTCGTCGATGTCACGACGATCGCTCACACTTACGGGATCGAGAGCGTTGGGTACCCAACGGGTCAGCCGCTGCACAAGTCGTTCCTGCAAGAATATGGCTGGAACTACGCGATCCTCGGGAGTGTGGTCGACCGTCTGATCATCCAGACCCAGGCGTTCTGTCAGCTCTCCCCCGGCGACTACGCACGGGCGCTGGGGGTTGTCCTCGACCAGTATGCGGCCGCCGGAATGGATCTCCTGCCTACGTTCCAGATCACGATCGGGAACTCGACCTCGGACCTTCCGCACTCCGTCAATGCGGACCAGGCGTACGCCTGCGCGCAGCAGCAGGCGGCTCTCGGTTCCCACTCGCTCTTCATCTGGTGGGATCAGGGCGCGTTATCGAACCTGATCGAGTTCCTCGTCGACCTGGGAAGGTCGGGTTCCGCCATTCCTCCTCCTCCGCCGGCCCCGCCACCCTCGAACGGACCGCCCCCCCAGGCAGTGCACATTCACGACCTTGCCAACTGCCTGCCCGGAAATGATGACTTTGCCGTGCAAATGGCGTTCGATCTCGAACCCCAGCTCGCGATACAGCGCGAGCGAACGATCGTTGGTTGCGAAGACGTCCAGCGTGAGCGTTCGGATCTCGACTCCGCGGGCCCGTTCGATTCCTTCGCGCATCTGGGCACGGCCGAGACCGAGGCCTCGATGGTCCTTTCGAACGAATACCCCGAGGCTGGCAGTGTGCGAGTTCTTGAATTGCATGCCTCGCCGGAAGTCCGCTCCAGCGACAACGGGCCCGACCACCTCTCCCACGAGTCACAGGTCGGATGATCGTCCCGCGTCCCGGAATAAGGCACGGAATTCCTCGACCGCTCGAGTCAGGCGGTCGGTGAGCAGATACCGATCCTCGGCGACGACCGAGCCTAGGGCCCCGACCCAGGCTTCGGCGTCCCTGGGGAAGGCGTCACGCACAATGGCCGTCCTCCCGTCCTTCAAAGGAACGGTTCGGGGGGAGGGCCACTGGGTCCGGACCTAGGCAGAAGGACGGTGCTCTAAGACCTCGCCTGAGATAAAGCGAAGCGAAGGGGCGTCTACCGGCGCAGCCCGTACGGTGGCGGGGTTCGAGACTCCGGGCCCACGTAGCTCGTCGGGTGCCTTCGGACGATCGTCCCCTCTACCTCGGTCACGTGGCAGGCGCGTCCGAGGACGATCTGGTTCGCCCGGACGAACGCGACCTCTACTCCCTCGAGGCTCACCGCCTCGGCCTCGATTCGATCGACGCGGAACTCCGCGTCGCGGAAGAGGGCTTTATCCACCACAGTGGGAACCTTGCCATGAACCTGGACGAATCGGCCGACGAGCGTACCGAGAGTCGAAGATTCCCGAAGCTCGGCGGTGAACGTCCCGACCTCGAGCCGCCCCGGTACCCGTCCGGCCCCCTTCAGCAGGAATGCCCCGGCCTTTAGGCCGCTCGTCTCGAGGGATCCGACGATCGAGCCGGTCCGATCGATTGTCACCCCCCGCTCGCACCGTAGGGTCCCGTTCACATCGAGGTCGCCCGCGTGGATGGGGCCGGGCGCGCGCACGGTCCCGGCGAGCGCGAGGGTCCCCGTGACCTCGATCGGCCCTTCGGTCTCGAGGGTCCCCCGCCCCCGAAGCGTCGTTGCCGAAAGCTTCCCGCCGATCGAGAGCGTCCCCTGAAGTCCCAACGCTCCCACGTTGACGTCCTTCGCGACCTTCGCGGCGCCCGAGACGGTCCATCGGGCGGAGGCGACCGCATCGTACCGGACCGACCCGCGGTCGGCGAGCGTGGTCGCTGGGCGATCGATGGGGGCGGGTTCAGGTGGGGAGGAAGCAGCCGACGTGGTCATGCACCCCGTTCAGGCGGCCGGTCCGTTCGGTGGGAGGTGGAGTCGGCGATGCTGGACCATGATGCAAAGGTTCTCGTATACGATCGCCCCCGCGCCGCGCGCCTTCGCGGCCGCTGCCCGGTGTTCGACCCCGAGCTGCATCCAGATGACCGGGGCCTTCCGGGCGATCGCCTCGTCCACAACAGGAGGGACCTGATCGCTGCGCCGAAAGATATCGACGATGTCGATCGGGATCTCGACAGGGATCGCGGCGAGGGAGGGGTACGACTTCTCGCCAAGGACCTCGGTGACCATCGGGTTCACAGGGATGACGCGGTACCCCTGCGCTTGGAGGTAGCGGGCCACCTCGTTGGAGTCGCGATCGGGCTTGTCGGATAGGCCGACGACCGCGATGGTCCGGGCGCCGGTCAGCACGCTCCGCAGCTCCTCGTCCGTGACGTTCATGGGCCAGCAGCGACGCCCGGGGCTTACATGATGGTGACGGAGGTTCGCCCTCCCTGGAAACCCGCCCGCGGGCCCTCGGAAAGGAGGTCCCTCCAATCCGTGGGCTAGACGGCTCCCAGAGGTGGCAGAGCGGGTCCTGGTGCGGAGGACCCTGAGGGCCACGGCGGGATGCTCGTCAGCGTCGGTGGGCCCCCCGTCCCCCAGCCGTAGTGAACGACCGCGACGATCAATCCGACGAGGATGACGAGGTAGTGGAGGACGACCCCGAGCTCGGCCGAGACGAGGGTGAGGAACGCCGTGGCGTCGTTCGCGCCATGGAGAAGGGCCGGGGCGATCAGGTTCCCCCCCGAGAAGCGGTACGTGGCCGCCATCGCGAACCCGAAAAGGAAGAGGGTGGGGAAGATCAACGGGTACGCCGGACCGTACGTCGTGCCGTAGTACAGGTGGACCCCGGCGAAGACGACGCTCGTCCACGTGGCGGGAACGAACCATCCGCCGGGCCGGTCGCGCCAGTACCCGAAGATCCATCCTCGGAAGATCGTCTCCTCGAACGCCCCAATGACGAAAGAGAAGCCGACAAAGAACCAGGGATCCCGGGTCGCCTGCTGGAGCGCCGGGTTCGGCCGATTGAGTAGGCCGAGCGCCGAGGGGTCGACGAACTCGTAGATCACGGCCAGCACGATGACGATCAGGAGCGCGAGGGCGCTCAGGAGACCGTACCATCGGAGACCCTGCCAGCCGGCCCTTCCGAGATCGTGCCGCCAGTTCTTCAGCGGTCCCCCTCCGACGAGGAAGGCGAACGCCACGACCGGAATGCCGTAGACGACGAAGAGGTCCCCGGGCAGGTTGCCATAGAGGATCTGGGTGGCCGGAACGGTCTGGGGAACGAAGTACTGGCTGACGATCGCAAGCACGGTGATCGCGACGCCCGCGAAGTATCGCCCGAGGGAGACAGGGGCAGCCCCCCGGGAGGAGGCTGACAGAAGCCCTGACACGGGGACCGGAGCCATCGACCGCGCTTATCTCTCCTTCGGCGGGGAGAGGGGACCGTCCCGACTCCGCGTTCGGAGCGCATCGGGTTCCGACCGTTCGGCGACCTGGAGGCAGGCGATCAGGTCCTCGAGCGTGGTCCGCGCGCTTGCGGTCGAAGCGGTGTCGAGACGGATCACGAGGTCCGTTCCTTCGACCGATACCTCCACGTACGATGGGTTGTCGGCGACCACGGCAGCGCGGAGCACTTCGGCTTCCGCGGCGCTGGCACACCGCCGCCGGACGGCGACCGTCACTCCGAACGCGGCGGTTTCTTCGTCGGGGGCGGGGATCGTCCACCTCCTGCGGGCGCACCCGCACCGGGACCGAGGTCGAGCGCATGGGGCACGATCGGCGCCGTCCGGGAACGCCGTTCCACTTCGGCCGCGGCGCGCTCGCGCAAGTACTCCACGATCGACGGCCAGACCCGCCCGTCGTCTCGCTCGCGGTTCTCGAAGTTGTGCTCTCCGATGAACCGGTGGAACGCCGCCTGGCTCGCGGTGTCCCAGATGCCCGTCAATCGCCCGGTGTAGTAGCCGAGGACCCCGAGGTCGTGCTGCAGCCCCCGCGCGACGTCCCCCGCGATCGCGACGAGGGTCCCCGGGTCCTCCCGGTTGAGCATCGTCATGTCGTACAGGTGGAAGATGCGCTTCAGTTCCTCGATCGGACTCGGATGGTCGTCGACGCGAACGTCGACCCACCGGTCGCTCCCGCCGCCGTACCCTCCCCCCGCCCGGACCGCAAGGAGGGCGGCCGACTGCATCCCCCGCCGGTCGCCGCCTTCCCGCTGTCCGGCGGACAGGGCGGCGAGCAACCGGTCCAGGAGGTCCCCCCCGGTCGATTCGTACGCCCGGGCCATCGACCGTACCACCGCCGGGCCGAACAGGATGTTGCCCTGGCAGGTGAACCCGTCGCCGACCTCGTGGCCCGCCCAGTCCATGCATTTCGATCCCGTGAACGCCGCCGCTTCCCCTTTCGCGTCGACCACGCCCAGTTGCCGCTCGT
>JASHQX010000156.1 GCA_030038895.1 Thermoplasmata archaeon | reverse complement strand
AGTTCAGACTCGGGGCGTCCGCTCCCCCGAGCCCTGCTGCCCGGTTCCCGGCGCCCGGATTACCAACGGTGGGCGGCTCGCGCGATCTCCGCGGCCCCGACGAGCGGCGCGTCCTCACCGAGTCGAGCCACCAAGACCCGCGCCCCTGCGGCTGGCGGTTGGCACCGCGCGCGGATCGCCGACTCGACCACCGGAATGAATTCCGGCATGCCCGAGACGAGGCCTCCTCCGAGCACGAAGACGGAAGGGTTGAACGCGTTGACGATGCTGATCACGCCGTCGGCGAGGAACCGTTCGGTCTCGCGGACGATCCGACCCGCGAGGGTGTCGCCGCCGCGGTACGCCTGGAACACGGTCTGCGCGGAGATCGCGTCGGCGGTGCCGGCCCGCTGGACGAGGTTCGTGCCCGCGACTGGGTCGGCACGGACCGATTCGCGGGCGCGTTCGGCGATCGCCCAGCCGCCCGCATAGGCCTCGAAGCAGCCCCAGTTGGGGCAATGGCACTTCCGTCCGCCGACGACGATCGTCATATGACCAACCTCCCCGAGCGCGTGGCTCCCTCCGTCCAGGAGCTTGCCCCCGACGACCGCCGAACCTCCGATGCCGGTCCCGAGGTAAAGACAGAACAGGTCGGTCACTCCCTTTCCGACGCCGTACTTCCACTCGGCGATCGTCGCCGCGCGGGCGTCGTTGACGACGTCGACGGGCACCCCGAGGTCCTCGGCGACCCTCCGCGCGAGCGGGACGTCCCGCCAGCCCAGGTTGGGAGCATGGACGACGGTCCCGGTGCGCGGATCGACTTGCGCCGCGACCGCTACGCCGACCGCCACCGGCATCTCGGAAGTGTCCGCGAGGCAGGTTCGGGCCGAGCGGACCAGGGTGCGGATCACCCCGCCGGGCCCGTCGTTCGCGTGAATCTGGCGGCCGCTGTGACGGACGATCGTGCCGTTCGGCCCGACCAGGGCGCTCACGACCTTGGTGGCCCCGAGGTCGATCCCCAGGATGAGCCTCGGCGTCCCGCTGCGCCGCCCCCGGCTACTCGTCGGCGACCGTGCCCCGGACCTCGGACTCGGCATATTTGTGCACCACATCGACGAACGTCGAGTGCGACCAGGTGAGGGGCGTCGCGCTCTTGGGCTCTCCGGTCCCCCGGTCGATTTGCTCGGGGAGGAGCCGGGTCGGGGTAGCATGCGAGGCCGACCACTCGATTAGCTCGTGGCATCGTTCGCGGTCGCCGAGCCGCAGGCGGGCCTCCGCGAGCCACAAGGTGCAGACGATCCAGGGGTTCTCCCGGCCGTAGTACTGGTCGCCCTCGTACCGGGCGAGCCCCCCCTGCTCCGCGCACCAGAGCCGCTTCTCGATCCCGTCCACGGCGGTGCGGGCGCGCGGATCCGTCCAGGGCATCAGTCCAAGCTTCAAGGCGAGCAGGAGCGAGGCGTCCAGGCGGTCGTCGCGAGGCGATAGAGAACGGACGAACCGTTGATGCTCCTCGTCCCAGAACTCCCGGACAGCCCGTTCAGAGATCTCGCTCGCCGCCGCCCGCCACTCCGAGGGGTCCTTCCCGATCTCGGTGGCGATCCGAGCCGCCCGTTCGAGCGCGTGGGCGACCGCCGTGGTCGAATAGGCGTGGATTCCCAACCGCTCTTCCCACAGATCGAAGCTCGGCGCGGGAAGGCCGGTCGCAGGGTCACGGAACTTGGTCAGGAAGTTCGCCGCGGCTTTGACCACGGGCCAGAGGTCGAGGAGGACGTCCGGGTCGCCCCCTCGCTTAAAGTGGTGCCAAACGGCGGCGATGACCGTCGCTGTCTGGTCGATCTGCAGAAACGGAGGCGGGTGCCAGGTGCTTCCAATCGCCCCGTCGGGGAAATGTCGGTGGAAGAACGAGCCGTCCGGGTTCTGGCATTGCCGGGCGAACTCGAGGAACCGTCCGGAGTTCTCGTAGAGGCCCGCCTCGTCCATCGCCTTGGCGACGTAGCCGCCGTCTCGCCACCAACAGTAGTTGTACGTGTCCCCCGCCGCGACGAGCGAACGGGTGTCGGGAGAGGCGATGATCGCCCCATTCGCTCCCGTGCAGTGCCTCAGCTGGAGGACGCTCGACCGGTAGACCGAGCTTCCGAGATCGCTGAGACCTCGAGGAGGGTTGGGCAGCCGTCGCTGAACCCAGGTCTCCCAGAACGCCTCCGACTCCCGGACGAATCGCTCCGAGCCGCCCGAGCGGACGTACTCGTGGATCTGGTGCACCCCCGGAAGGCTCCGGCCTGCGGCGAGGAACATCCGTACTTCCACGTCCCGGTCCGGAGTCGCTTCGAGATCCCATTCCATCACGCTGTCCGCCGCGCCGTGTGCGACCGGGCGGCCCTCGAGGCGCCCATCCTCGGCATCGACGTACGTCCCGCGCAGTCCCCGAAGCGTGTGCTCGCCGCAGACCGCGTGCGTGAACGGGGGATCCGAGAAGAACTCGAAGAAGAATCCCCGCTTGTAGTGGATGAGGGAGGATGTGGCCGGGTCGACGTACGCCGTGTCCTGATACATCGACTCCGCAATCTGGAAGGCGTGGTAGGCGAACAGGCGGAGCGCGCGCCCGGGGTTCGCCCGTAGGCGGAACACACGTGCGATGAGGTCGTGGTTGGGGTGGACGTGGTCGCGAACCGCCATCTGGACCCCGTGGTCGGTCCAGACCGACTCCGGTAGGTGGCCCGGGCCGAACGGCTCCTGCCGAACGGCGTAGCCATTGCCGCGGCGCAGCCAGGTGAACTTGCTATTCGGGATGTCGAACAGGCCGACCCGCGCCTCGCGGAGCTGCTGGAACTGGCCCGGGAACGGGTAGAACAGTTCGTTCCAGTCCCCGTTCTCGTTGACCGTGAGGAGGATGCGGCCGTTCCCCGCGACCTCGGTGATCATGGCTCCCTCACCGGGAACCGCGACCGGCGGCCGAGCCCCCTCCGCATTCTGGCATGACGACCACTGATGGGCGGGTTTAACGGTTCGGTTCGACCGGCCGCCTGGGTTCGAAGCGACTCTTACGAGGGGCCATATCGCGCGGCACCCCCGGAAACCGCGCGGCGCGCTGACGGAAAGCTTGACTATCCAAGCGTGCTGGGTCCGTCATGGCGACCGTCCAGGACCTCGACCGACTCGTCGAACGCCAGCATCTTCTGAAGCACCCGTTCTACACCGCATGGTCCCGCGGGACGCTTCCGCTGCAGACGCTTCGAGAGTACGCGGGACAATACTACCACTTCGAGGTGAACTTCCCGAGGTACGTGGCGGGGGCCTACGCCCGGATTGAACGGCCGCAAGATCGCAGGGTGCTCCTTGAGAATCTAGTCGACGAAGAGGGCCGGTCCCCGACCCACCCCGAACTCTGGATCGACTTCGCGCGATCGATCGGGGCCGGCGTGGTGGCTCGCCGACCGACCCCCGCCACGCACGGGCTCCTTCGTGCCTACGAAGAGAACGCAGTAAACGGTACGGCGCCGTCCGCGCTCGGGGCGCTGTACGCCTACGAGTCGCAGTTCCCCCAGGTCGCGGCGGAGAAGTCCCGGGGTCTGCGGGAGAACTACGGGATCCGATCGAAGGCCGCCCACGAGTTCTTCCGTGTCCACACCTTCGCCGACCTCGAGCACTCGGCGGCCGAGCGGCGGGTGCTGTCGCACTACCTTCGGAGCGACCCAGCCGCCGGACCCGCCGCGGTCCGGTCGGTCCGAGATACGCTGGCCGCGTGGTGGTCGTTCCTCGACTCATTCGGCGTCTCCGTCTGAGTCTCGGGGCCGCTTCTCGCCGTCTCGCCGGGCCGGGCCCGGGACCACCGGTACGCGGGAGCTCTTTTTCGCCGGAACGGCATTTTCGGTATTCCGACTACCCGTATCGCGTCCTCTCCCGGGTTGAATGTCTCAGGCATCGAGTACGGAAGGAGGTTCTCAGCCGGTTTACCGGATGGTAGCCAAGTCCTCGAGAAGCATTCTGCGATCGTCTTTGCTTCGGATGCGCGTCGCGAGCCTGGTGGCCCGACGGATCTCCGTCTCTCGCACGGATTTCTGCCCGGCGATCGCCGCTGCACGGGCCAGGGCTTCATGGCCATACGCAACGTAGAACGGAGCGAGCCGACCGCGGAGGGCGATCTCCAGTGCCCTATGGCCATGGTGGGCCGCCGGCTCCGCCCGGCCCAGGACGGCGTAGACTCGGGATATCTGCCACTCGCCGATCGAGCGATGGAGGGGACGCCCGATGACTCCCCAATGATATCGGGACGCGTAGGCGGAGTACAGCATCTCGTCCTCCTCTTCCTTGGTCCGACGCTTCTGGGCGAGGAGGTCCCACGTGTGATTGAACAGTTCCATGCCGAGCTCACGGTGAGTGCGCCGGTCCAGTTTCCCCGCTCTTGGTTTCACGCTCTTTGGAGAATCCTCAGACGCATTCAGGTTTCGCTACGGATCGTTCCGAGCGAGAGTTGATGTTGGAACCGGACCCCCCGGCACTGAGCCGTCCCGACTCTGGCGCGGTCGGTGCGCATCCTCTTTCCTGAGGGCTTGCGGCGGGGTACACCGGCGAGAGAAAAGAACCGGCGAGGAGGAAGTCGTAAGCGGGTGAAGGCCGATGGGCCTTTGTGGCGCCGAATCCCGAATTGCCGTCGAGCGGCTCGATAGCCGACCTCCAGGGACAACTGGCGACACTGGCGCAACGTATTCAGTCCGCGGCTCGGCGGAGCCGCCGGCTTTCCTGGCTATCGGTGGGATACATTGTCGCTGTGGGTGTCGGCTTCGCCCTCGCTTTCTTTGTCGAACTTTTGCTATTCTTGGCTAGTTCGGGTTCGCCAGCGTCGACGACTACTCTCGTATCGGCCTTTTGCATCGCGGTTATCCCGCCCCTGGTCGTCGCGGTTTTCGCTGTCCGGGAGGTCCTGCTGGGTCGCCGGGAAGCGAAGGAACCCTGCCCGCCCTCGAGGACCGAGTCCTCACGGGCTCCGGTCAGCGGCATGACCGGCTGGACGGAAACGGTCCAACAATCCCAGCAAGTGCTCACCCACATGAGGCACGAAACGGAGTGGTCGTTCGTCTGGTTCATTCTCGGCTCCTTGTTCCTGTCGATAACCGTAGCCGGGTTCGTTCTATTGCCGTTCGTGAGCTCGCTGACCTCCCTGGGACTGTACAGCGTCGTCCCGATCTACGTCGTCGCGTTCGCGTTCCTGCTGTTGCTCATTCCGTTCTACCTCGTAGCTCGCGATTGGATCGGGGATTACCAAGACGAGCTGGATTGGGAGGTCAACGGGTTGTCTCGACTCGAGGCCGAGTTCTTCACGCGGTTCGCCACTCTGGCCGTTCCGACATGATGGAGCGTCCGGACCTGTTCGTCATCGGGCGGCTCTTGGAAGCGCTCGTTCCCGGCCCTTTACGGCGAACGCAGCTCCAACAGAAAGCCGGGTTGAACTACACGGTCTTTCTGCGCTACATCGACTTTCTGGCGTACCTACGCTTAGTCGCCGTCCTGCCGGACGACGAGGGACGACTCGAGCTCACGCCCCGGGGCGTCGAGGCCTACCGCTTCCTCTCCGAGGGTCTCTCGTCACTCTTCACGCCGCCCGAACGTACGGCGCGCGACGCCGCCCCGTTTTCGCTCGCTCGCGGCCGATCTTCGTAGGAACGATTGGACCCAAGCACGGCGACGTCCGATCGACCCAGCCCACCTGTTCCGGTCCGTCCGTTCGCTCGCTCCTGAGTTCAAAGGAGCAGGATCTTCTAGGAAGGAGAGGCTGTCCGACTTATCCAAAACGTTCCGGCTTCGGTCGGTGGGACTTGGGCCGGAGGAGCTGAGGCCCTCGATCTACTTCAGGACCGGCACGCCGAGCCGGTCGAGCGCGCGCCGACGTAGATCGGTGAGCGCGTTCATGTAGTTCGCGTAGGCGTCGTACGGGCTCTCGTAGCTCGAGAAATACTGGTGGACGCCCTGGTCCGCCCCGTGGCCGCTCACGTACATGTAGTAGAAGTGGTCCGAGGTCAGGAGCTTCCTCCAGTCCGAGAGGATCTCCAGGTCGGCGGATTGCCGTGCCACCATCCCGACTTTCTTGACCGCCTCGAACGCGGAGCGCTGGAGGTCGTTTCCGAGCCACGCGCCGAGGTCCCGGTTCTGGTCGGCCCAGCTCATGGTGTACGGGACGCTCAGGGGGGCGCGGGGCGGGATCTCGGCCGCTTCCTCCACCGTCGACCAGTGGAGGCCCGGGTGTCGCGCGACCTCGCTCGGAAGGGCGGAGAGGAACTCGAGGATCCCGCTACGCGCCGGATGGTGCTCGCCGAACGTCTCGAAATCCATGAAGAGCCCGATCACCTCGCCGGGCGTCGCGGCGAGCCATCGCGCGTACTTCTCGGCCGTCAGCGGATACTCGCTCCACCCGGTCGACGAGAAACGGAAGCCGACGTCGTCGCTGAGTGGATAGTGGCGCAGGAGGAGGGCGACGGTCGGGGCGCTCGCCGCGCAGTAGGGGTACGTGGGTGACTGACCTCGGAGCGCTCCCTCCCACCCTTCAGCCAGCATCCCCCGGAACCGCTCCGACTCGGCGAATCGAGCCAGGTCGTCGGAGTAGGCGAGCTCGGTCATTCGCAACATGGTCGGCGACGCACCGAACTCGGCGCGGAGCATCTTTCGATGCATCGCGACCTCCTCGGCGAGCTCGGGCGGGGGGACGAGGAAGGCGAGCGAGTGGTAGTACGTCTCCGCCAGGAAGGCGACGCGCCCGGACCGACGGAGCGCGCGAAGTCGTTCGAGGACATCCGGGGCGATCAAACGGGCCTGCTCGACGAACGTCCCCGTGACGGAGAGGCTGAACCGGAACTCGGGGTGGGACCCGATAAGCCTCAGGAGCCGGTCGAGCGCCGGCCGGTAGCATCGCTCGGCGATCCCCTTGAAGATCCCGAGGTTCCGGTCGAGGTCGAAGTACGAGCGGCCGGACCCGAGATCGAGGTAGCGGAACCGGGCGAGCCGCCAGGGCTGATGGAGGTGGAGATACAGGACGACCCTCAGATCGGCATCCCCTCCGCTCGCATCGCTTCGAGGTAGACCGCGACGGTCTCCCGCGCGCGCTCCGGCCACCCTTCGCGCAGCGCCTCCCACCGTCCCTCATCCCCCATCGTCGCGCGCAGGGTGGGATACTCGAGCAGCTCGGCGATCCGGCTCGCGAACTCGTCGACGTCCCAGAAGTCGACCCGGAACAACGACGAGCTGATCTCCGCCACCCCGCTCGTCTTCGATACGATCGTGGGGACGCCGGCGGCCATCGCCTCGAGCGCCGCGATCCCGAACGGTTCGACAACGCTCGGGAGGACGAAGACCGACGCCCCCGAAAGGAGCATCTCGCGCTCCTCGTCCGAGACCTTGCCAAGGAACATCACCCGATCTCCGATCCCGAGACGGGTCGCGAGATGGATGAGGCGAGCGTACTCGGGCCCCTCGCCTGCGATCACGAACAGTACGTCCGGAAAGACGTCGGCGATCCGGCTCGCCGCCCGGAGGAACGTATCGACGCCCTTCATCGCGGCGAGCCGCCCGACGTAGAGGACGAACCGCTTGGTGGGATCGATCCGCTCGAGGCGCTCCGTCGGGCGCACCGCGTTGTAGATGACCCGGACCTTCTCGGGGTCGGCCGAGTACCGGTCGATCAGCTGTTGGCGAAGGTGGCGGCTGACGGCGATGATCCGCGTCGCGGCAGAGATCCCGATCTGTTCGCGGTGGAGAATCCGTTCCCACGGATGTCCGAGCGACCGGTCGTACTCCGTCGAGTGGACCGTCATGACGAGCGGCCTCCCGAGCCGGGCCGCGAGCGCGCGGGCGCCGACCGTTCCGAACCAGTCGTGCACGTGGACGATGTCAACCGATCCGAGCCCGGACAAACCCTCGACCCAGGCGTTGTATCCGTCGATCGAGTCCCCGAACGGACTGCCGGGCGTCTCCCCCGCCCAGTAGGCGGGAGGATACTCCGGTCCAGTACCGGCGACCGCTTCTCCGGGGTAATGGAACGTGACGCCGGGAACCGGCGTGAACGGTCCCGAGAACGGTGTGAGGAACGTGACCGAGTGGCCGAGACGCGTGAGCTCACGCGTCATCTCGTAGGAGTGGACCCCGAGCCCGCCCGTGTGGCTCGGGGGGAATTCCCATCCGACCATCAGGATGTTCAGGGGTCTCGGCGCGGACGGGGGGCCGTGCGCGCCGGTCGGACCTTCCCTCGGGGCTCGCCCGGCGCGCTGGCGGAGCTCGTCCAGCTTCGAGCTACGATCGACCGCCGACGGACGTTCCCGCCGGACTTTGGGGCGACCACGACCGCGGCCGGCGGGGCGTCGGCGCTTCGGCCGGGTCACCGTCCGAGCCCGTCGGCGTTTCGCGGGTTCGGGTCGACTCATGGCCCTGGGTCCTGCTCGGGTGCGGCTCTCAGGGAAGAGAGGTCGGGCAGATGAGGGTTCGCCGTGCGGTGGGAAGGGCGCGAGGGGTGCTCGATTGCGTTCAGTAACCCGATAGGAGCTCCTCAATCGCCGAACGGGGGTCCGCCGCCCGGGCCACCGCGCTCGCGACCAGGACCCCGGCGCTCCCGAGCTCGAGGGCGCGGGCCACGTCCCGGCGGTCGTGCACTCCGGCGCCGCATAGAACGCGCGTCGTGGGCGAGACGGAACGCACCGCTTCGACCGACCCAGATACCACTTCAGGCCGGGCCGTGGAAACGGCCCGGTCCCCACCGATGAGCTCGGGCGGTTCGATCGCGAGGTAGGGAGACTTGAGACGGCCGAGGCGTCGGGCGGTCGGCACGTCCCGGGCACAGACCACCGCGACCAGGCCGAGAGAGCCGAGCCGTCGGACCGCCTCCCGCGCATCCGATACCGAGACCGGGTGCTCGGAGTGGTTCACGAGGCTCCCCCACCCCCCGGAGGCCCGGACGGCCTCGGGGGGAACGAATCCGGTGAATGCGCCGGCGTCGAGGGGGTCCACATGCTGGGCGAGCACGGGGATAGTGACCGCCATGCACACCCGCGCGAGGTCGGGAGTCGCGGGGGCGATCGCGACCGAAACGCCGTGGGCGCGGCCGAGGTCCTCGAGGAGCCTCGCGGTGCGCTCCGCAGCCGGACCGAGGTGCCCCGGGTAGACCTTGAGGTTGACGAGGAGCAGCGGGCTCCCGAGGTCGCCGGGATCAGTGGCTGGGAGCCGCGCGCGCCCGTTTCGGTCGGGAGCAGATGGCGTACTCGTCGCCATCGAAGAAGACCTCGCGATCGGGGTGCTTGCGTTGGAGTTCGGAGATCCGAGTGAGGACGTCCTCAAGGGTCGTAGATTCGTCATTCGGGTCGATCCTTAGGTGCACTGTCTTCTCGGGTCGTCCAGTTACGTGACCCGTCCCGGGCATAAGGCACCGAGGGAAGGGACACGGGTCGCGGGAGTAAAAACCGTTTGGATGCCCAGATTCGAACGGTCGGGACCGAGAACAGGCCAAGTGGAGAACACCGACCCGGGGGTTTCCACCCCCTCCGGTCAGGGGGTGAAACAATGGTCAACCGAAGTCGTAACAGGTATATTCCCGGGCCACGCTGGCGGCCCTAGAGGGGTTCCTCGACCATGGCAGAGGCTCGGAACGGAACGACGAGTAAGGAAGACGAAATGCGTCTGACCGAGGCCGAGATCGCGGTCCACTGGAAGGAGGAGGCCTACTACTATCCTTCTGCCAAGTTCGTCGGACAGGCCAACCTCGTTGACCCCGGCGTGGTCGAGCGGTTCTCGGAGAAGAATTTCCCGGAGTGCTTCCGGGAGTATGCCGACCTCCTCACCTGGGACAAGTACTGGACGACCACCCTCGACACCAGCAACGCGCCGTTCTGGAGGTGGTACGTGGGCGGGAAGCTCAACGTGAGCTACAACTGCATCGACCGTCATCTCGCGAAGTACGGGAACAAGGCTGCGATCATCTTCGTTTCGGAAGCGGAAACGGAGCCGGACGTCGTGCTCACCTACCAGGAGCTCTACGTCCGGGTCAACGAGATGGCCGCGCTCCTGCGCGACTTCTGTGGGCTCAAGACCGGGGACCGGGTCACGGTCCACATGCCGATGGTCCCGGAGCTGCCGATCACCATGCTCGCGTGTGCGCGGCTCGGCGTGATCCACTCGGTGGTCTTCGGAGGTTTCAGCGGGGAGGCGTGCGGTGCGCGGATCGTCGATTCGAAGAGCCGGATCCTCATTACGATGGACGGCTACTACCGCTCCGGCAAGCTTCTGGACCACAAGGCCAACGCCGACGTCGCGGTCGCGAAGGCCGAGTCGGAGGGCGTCAAGGTCGAGAAGGTCCTCATCTGGAAGCGGTTCCGGGACCGGTCGGCCTCCCCGACGCCGCTGGTCCACGGACGCGACCACGTGATCGACGACCTCCTTCCCAAGTTCCGGGGCCAGATCGTCCCGCCGGTCTCGATGCCAGCGGAGGCACCGCTCTTCCTGATGTATACGAGCGGATCGACCGGTAAGCCGAAGGGCTGCCAGCACTCCACTGGGGGCTACCTCGCCTATGTCACTGGGACCTCGAAGTACATCCAGGACATCCACCCTACCGACATCTACTGGTGCCTCGCCGATATCGGCTGGATCACCGGCCACTCCTACATCGTCTACGGCCCGCTCGCGCTCGCGGCGACGTCGGTGATCTACGAGGGGGTTCCGACGTATCCGGACGCCGGCCGTCCGTGGCGGATCGCCGAGCGGCTTGGAGTGAACATTTTCCACACCTCTCCGACGTCGATTCGGATGCTCCGGAAGATGGGGCCCGAGGAACCGAAGAAGTACCACTACGACTTCAAGTGCATGACCACGGTCGGCGAGCCGATCGAGCCGGAAGCGTGGCGGTGGTACTACGAGGTCGTCGGGCGCGGCAAGGCCGCGGTGACCGACACGTGGTGGCAGACGGAGACCGGTGGGTTCCTCTGCTCGACGAAGCCTGCGCTCGACCCGATGAAGCCCGGGAGCGCGGGGCCGCCCATGCTCGGGATCTACCCCGTGATCTACGACGAGTCCGGGAAGGAGATTCCGCCAGGGTCGGGCAAGGCGGGTAACATCTGCATTCGCAATCCGTGGCCCGGCATGTTCCAGACGATCTGGGGCGACCCGGACCGGTTCATTCAGAACTACTACGTCAAATACAACAAGAACAAGAATTCGAAGGACTGGCGCGACTGGCCGTACTTCGCGGGAGACGGCGCGGTCTGGTCATCGGACGGCTACATCCGCATCCTTGGGCGTGTCGATGATGTGATCAACGTCGCGGGCCACCGTCTCGGTACAAAGGAGATCGAGAGCGCGTGCCTCACGGTCCCCGAGGTCGCCGAGGCGGCGGTCGTCCCGATCGTCGACGCCGAGCGCGGACGCGTCCCCGAAGTGTACGTCGCGCTGAAGCCCGGGGTCAAGCCCGACCC
>JASHQX010000155.1 GCA_030038895.1 Thermoplasmata archaeon | reverse complement strand
AACTTTTCCGCCCCGAACGGTACGTACGCCTTCTTCTTCGAAATCCCATGGATCGCGGAGGTCACTCCTCAAGGGAAGGTCGTACAGGCGGCGAGCGCCAATTCGAACCCGACCTATGGTCAGGTCTCGACTTCGGGGGTTCCTGGAAACGTGACCGTCACGTTGGTCGAAACGATGAACGTCCAGAGCGATACCGGCAATTGGACGCCGTGGGGCGTCTACGGTGGAGAAACCAGCGGCTGGGACTTTTCGGGTGGCGTCGTGGGTTCGACGACGCTAATCGTGTCGTTCCACCTCGTGAATGAATCTCCTTCATATGTCCCTCAGAATGGCTCCCTCGGAGTCGAGTTTGACGTTAGCGTATTGGATTGGCCCTGGCTTTCCGCCGACGACTCTCTCGGTTTCGCGCTCTCGGTGAACAATGGCGAGAGTTCGTCGTCGTACTCGAGTTCGTACCTCACCTACAACGCTACCTCACGCACGCTCGCCGAAGTCTGGAACACGACCAACACCACCTTCGCTAGCCTCTTGTTCGGCACGACGGCGCAAGTGAACTACTCGTCGGCCACCTTCGCGTCGGCAACGGTCGTCGAACAGGTCGGTATCTTTCCGGGGGGCGCTGATGTTCCCTCGACAGCGATGACGCTTTCCACGTTCGCCAACGTCACTGGCGACTACTCCGAGGTATCCTATGATCCGTGGGTGGTCTTCTCCGTACCCGGTGTTTCGGTTCCGTCGCCCGCGCTGAATTCCGGGTCCGCGAATCTGGTCGTGGCGCTTGTCGTGGGCGCGGCCCTGGTCGGTTCGTCCGCGCTCGCTCTCGTCGCGGTGAGGACCGTCCGACTCCGCCGGGAAGGGGAGGAGCTCGTACGTAGGATGCAGGAAGTCATTCGTCGCGAGCGCGAGCCTCCCAGCCGCGGGCACTGATGGACCCCGGTACGACCCCCTCGACCGCTGAGGCGTTTCGCGAGAGTTTCGTGTTGCCCGGATCGACCCCGGCGCATCCCCCGGCATGGAAACCGTTCCTAACGGACCGAGGTCTGCGACTGGGTTCGGGCGGGGAACGCGTACGCTTGGCCCTCCGTATCGTGGTTCATCTCCACCAGTTCGGATCCCCCAGTCCCGACGGAGAGGCTCGGCCGGAATCGACCCAGGAAGGTGTCGCTCTCGCGCTATCCGTCACCCAGGGGGCAGTTTCGAAAGTCCTAGCCCGTCTTGCAGCGGCTGACGTTGTTGGAACGGAGCGGCGGCACGTTCGGGGGCGAGTCCGTCGAGTCCGAATGTACTTCCTCCGTCCCCGAGGAGAGGAGTTGGCGGGACAAATCGAGCAACGGTTCGGGGTCCTCGTACCGCGCAACGCGCGACCACCCTAGTTCCCGGCTGGTGGGAGTGTGCACGCGCCCACCGATTGGTCCAAACAGGAGACTTCGAGGCGTTCAGGACGCGTCCCTTGTTCTCACAAGGGGTCCCTTTTGCTTGTTTAGGCATAGTTCAAAAGTCAGGGGTTTGCCGCAGACCCAACCGCGTTGGCGTCGAGAACACTCGTTGACCGTGGTCTCGAGATCGGTGAGCCTCCATGCCCCAGAGGTTCGCTCTTCTCATCGCTGTCCATAACGCTGGCCGGTCGTTGATGGCCGGGGCGAATCGCCGGTGACCGCCGATTGACCCACTTCCTAAAGTCTCGATCGCGAGTCTACCCGAGAAGGTGCGTCGGTGGAGTTCCAGGAAGTTGTCGAGCAGCGACGTTCGATTCGGATCTATTCGGAAGTTCCCGTCGACCCTGTGGCCCTGGATCGCATTCTTCACGTCATCTCGAGGGCCCCTTCCGCGGGGAACCTGCAGGCCTACCGGATCTTCGTAGTGAGTTCCGCCCCGAAGCGACGGGCCCTGGCCGTCGCCGCCGGCGACCAAGAGTTCCTCGCGCAGGCTCCGCTGGACCTGGTGTTTTTCGCAGACCCGGGCCGTTCGGCGGTCAAGTATGGAGATCGGGGTGCGTCCCTGTACTGCGTCCAGGACGCGACGATCGCCGCTACCTTTGCCGTTCTGGCCGCCACCAACGAAGGCCTGTCTACCGTTTGGGTAGGTGCGTTCGACGAATCAGCGGTGCAGGTCGTGTGTGGTGAAAAGCGGCTACGACCCGTCGCCATCGTGCCAATCGGCCATGGAGCCGAGAACCCTCTTTACACCCCACGGCGTAACTTGGGTGAGATCGTCCGGGAGGTGTAACCTCCACATCGCTGGATCGTGCGCCCACGAAGAGAGGTCGTGGGAGAACCTGCCTCATTGATTGGGCGAACGGATTCCTCCGTTCGGCGACAACACCTCCCCGAAGAGCGGTATCGGACGCATGCCCTCAAGAGGGCAAACCCACCTCGACACGAGCCATACCTTCGCCCACTTGTTCGCGACGGGCGCGATTCTGCTGTCCGTTCTCGAACAAAGTGCGGGGACGAGGGTGTAGGGAACGGGTGGGTTGTTGCCGTAGGGATGCGGCTGATGTTCGACATCGTGCGGGTCAGGTCCGGCGGGAGGTAGCGACTCATGTCGTGCCGAACCCGACCAGCCTAGCGCCTCGCCAGAGCCGGGCGCAACCTCTCCAGTGGCTGAGGTCACGGCTCGGGCCCGAAGTGCCGAACCATTTGTCGGACGACCGCAGGGGAATCGTGTCCGAGGGCCTCTTCGACTCCGTTGAACCGGAAGCGGTTCGCGGTGTAGATGCTCACCGCGGCCGCCTGCGAGGGGTTCACATCCAGAATGACCGACCGCGTTGCGAAGGACCGGTTAATCCAGTTCAGTAGATGTTCCATCAACCGATGGCCGATTCCCCGATTCCTCCATGCTGGCCGGGTCCACATTCCCCAAACGTGCGGCGTCCCTTCGGCCGAGAAGGTGCCGACCATGCCGACCAGCTCTCCAGATGGGCTGGTCGCTACGAACGTCGCATTTCGTTTCCCGGTCGCGCCATCCTTGCACCAGGCCTGCCACTTCTCTTGGGGGTAGGCTGTCTCTCGAGCGAGCGTGCTGCCGAACGCAAGCGGATCCGTGCGCAGGGCATCGAGGCGCAAGCTGCGGAACGCCTTCCATTCGTCTTCTCGAATTCGACGAACGGTGACTCCAAATTTCATCCGCTTATTCCGAGGCTTGAATCAACCACGATCGCGGATAACGAGTCTGCCGACGTTCGAGCGAACTGAGAACCAGGGTGGACGGGGTACCGAGTCATCCGTTCGGTCAAGGACGAGCATGAGGGCGATAGACCCGTCCCTACCATGGTCCGAGACCCCGGGTGACGCCCGAAATGGGTGGGTTTGCCTGGATTCAGCGTGGCCACAAGGTACGCAGAGACCCAATGGTGGACGTGCCCTCAGGTCGACGGAAGCTCTATGGGGTGAGGGGATGGGGATGGAGGTGGATCTGATGAAGGCAATCGTACAGGATTGCTACGGCCCCACTGCGGTGCTGCGATCAGACGAAGTGGAACCTCCTCGACCCACGGATCATCAGGTACTCGTAAGGGTCCGATGCGCCTCGGTGAACGCATTGGATTGGCACATCATGAGGGGGACGCCGTTCGTCGTCCGTCTCCTCACAGGCCTTTCCCGACCAAAGGTCCGGGTCCGAGGGAGGGACCTTTCGGGGATCGTGGAAGAATGCGGTCCGAGTGTCACCCGGTGGAAGCCTGGCGACCCGGTTTTCGGCACCGCCAACGGCACCTTCGCCGAGTTCGTCACTACGCCTGAGAGTGACCTCTCTGCCAAGCCGCAGAACGTCACCTTTGCGGCGGCGGCATCAGTACCCGTGGCGGGGGTCACAGCACTCCAAGCCATCAGAGATCACGGGCATCAACAGCCGGGCCAACGGACCATTGTGTACGGGGCGGGAGGTGGTGTTGGAACTATGGCGGTTCAAGTGGCTCGATCACTGGGCGGGCACGTTACGGCGGTGACGAGCACGGACAGGGTGGACCTTCTGGAATCCCTCGGAGCGGAGACCGTAATCGACTACTCCCGGACGGACTTTGCCGACGGCCAACAGAGGTACGATCTGTTCATCGATATCGGGGCCGATAGGAAGCTCCGGGACTGCTTGCGAGTCTTGGCAAGGGAAGGAACCTACGTCGGAGTGGGGTCCCCGCCGGATACCGGGATGGTTTCGACGCTGGCCGGACTAATCGGCCAGAAGCTGGCCTCCGCGTTTGTCCACCAGAGGCTTTCGTCGTTCATAGCGAAGCCGAACCAGCGCGACCTGGACCTTCTCGGGCAGCTCATGTCGTCGAAGAGTCTCCAACCTGTGATTGGTCGCAGATTCCCTTTCCGGGAAACCGCTGCGGCGATCGACTTCCTGCGCACAGGGCACCCTCGCGGTAAGGTCATCGTGGAAGTTACCGAGGGGGAGGATTGATTCCGGGTGCTCGGGCCGTCTCGGCGACTCGGGGAGTTGCGCTGGGGCTGATGGGACGCTTTCGTCTCCTAGGAACCCGTCCACGACGGGGCGTACCTTTCTGAACCCCAGGGTCTGTTCCTGCCGGGGGCTTCTCTCTGGACGCCAAAGCTCAACGCGAACGACGGCGGAGCGGATCGAGAGAATCAGCCCCTGGAGGGACTGAACCTATGGTTCGAATCCCTCCGGACTTCACTGACACGCGGCTCGAAAGGGGTGAGTTGCACTCGCCCCGGGTGGGCGGAAACCCTCGGCTTGAGAGTCGACCGAAAAGGAGACATCGAGGCGTGTTCCGTATGGTCCGGTCTTCCCAACTCAGGCCGTAATGAGGTAGGTCATCATGGGCACGCTCGCTGGCCTCGAGCGGAATCTCGTGCACAGCGAGTGTAACGTAGCTTGAGACCTACCCTACGGATTGAACCACACCCAACCGATATACGCGTTGACGCCAACAGCGAAGGCGAGCACGGGGCCCAACATGAGGATGATCTTCCAGTCCTTGTCGGGTCCAAACCGCTCGTAGCGCCTCCAGAATCCGCGGAGGATTCCGGGGGCCTCCTCTATTGTGCCGAGGTTATCTAAAACACCTTTACGGATCAGCTTCTGTTCGGTCCACCGAAGAATCCAGAGATCGGAGAGAGCGGCGAATCCAAAGTAGCCCATCAACCCGTCTGAGACTACGAGAAACAAGCCTATAGGATAGAACGGACCCACGCGCGCCTGGTGGGTGAGGAGAAGCCCGAGCAGCGCGAGTTGCGGTACGAACACAGTCAGCGCCAAAATCAGGCGTGAAAAGTAACGGTTCGAGATCCAAAGCATCGCAGGGACTCCCACCCTGCCGTCCTCAGGATCGGGCCCTGTTGTTTTCACATCGGCAGTGAATCCGAAATCGGATTTAGAACCTCTGTCCAAGAACCTCCTGCCGACTGGGAGGCGACCCGATGCACCGGTCCCGATGCGGACGGCCGCCCAGCGAGTCTCATTCGGATATCGGGTCCCTTCATGTCGACCCGGGTGGGAGGCGACTACTTGAGGCGATAGCCACACCGAGCGCAGAACTTGTCGCTCCGTCCGGTGTCGCCTCCACACGACGGGCAGAACCCCAACCTTCTCGCGAACTGCGACCTCCTGAAAACCAAGGGTGCCCCAAGTATCCACAGAATAAAGCCGGCTAAGGGCAATGGGACCTCAAACGGTTGGGGCAAGCAAACGCCAAGGAAAATCGGGCTGCAAAGAAAGGTAAAGACCGCCCAGAGGGCAACGAGAACCGATCCGGTCAAGATTAGAAAAATTCCGAGACCCCGGTCGTGCTGCGCGGGTCTGAGACGTTGTGCGGCGTAGTCCGGGGTTCCCATGAACGCCCGCTTCGCACTGCCCTAGCGTTCCGCATTCCACTAGACGACAGGGGAAAGCGCAGTTTGGCCGCGGTCACATAGAGGCCATCGGACAACCGACCTTTTGGAACGGACGGGGGTTCTCCCCGCACGGCTAGCGGTTGGTTGGACGCCCCGGCGCGACGATGGAGGGAAATCGAAGAAGGCCAGCCGCGGGAGGGGTTTGAACCCTCGACCTGCTCCTTACCAAGGAGCCGCTCTACCAGCTGAGCCACCGCGGCGCGCGACCCGACCCGACGCTCAGATCTTCTTCCGCTTTCCGCCCGCCGAGTCCGCTCCCGGCTCGACCCAGGGAAATCCTGTGGATACCGAGTCCCAGTCGGTCCGCCCGGATTCGACAAGGGGCCGTTTCTCGAGAAATGCCCGCATCCCCTCCTTCTGACCGGGGGTACCGAACAGACGAGCCCACAGGTCGAGCTCGTACGCGAGTCCCTCGTCCACTCCCGCATCGATCGCGTTCAATAGGGCGTACTTTGCGGCGGCGAGCGCGACGGGTGATTTGGAGGAAAGTTCCTTAGCGATCGCGAGCGAGGCATGGAGCAACTCTGGTCTCGGAACGACCCGGTAAACAAGTCCTGCCGTGAGGGCCTCGGACGCGGGGACCGGCCGGCCGGTGAGAATCCAATTCCGTGCGCGCCCGAGCCCGATTCGACGGGGGAGACGTCGGGTCCCGCCCCACCCCGGCATCACTCCCAGGTTGATTTCGGGCTGCCCGAACATCGCGTCCTCGCTAGCGACAATCGAGTCGCACGCAAGCGCGATTTCACAGCCGCCTCCGTAGCAAACTCCGTGAACCGCGGCAATCACCGGTAGCGGAAGCCGCTCGATCTGTCGGGTGATCGCCTGGCCGCGCCCTCCGTGTGCGCGTGCTTCCGACGGCCCCATCGGCGCCATTTCCCGGATATCGGCACCTGCCGCGAACGCGCGCTCCGATGCGCTGGCGAGAACGATCGCGCGTAGTTCCGTGTCCCGTTCTACCTCATTTAGCCGCTCCGAAAGTGAATCGAGCACTGGGCGGGACAGGACGTTCACCGGCGGGTGGTCGAGCCAGAGCACGGCCGTCCGTTCCTGGCGTTCGAGTCGCACGAGCGATTCGGGGTTCACTTCGACCATCCTCGGGGGGGAGGCCGGGCCGGGCTATTTATTCGTCTCTGCCTGCTGGGGGAGAGGTACAGAGCTCGTACCATGTGCGCCCCTGCGAACCCCCCGTCCTCTCGGATGGACGGGCGCGATCGGATTTCGGTCATCGAGGACGAATGGGTCGATCCGTAGTCACCACGTGGTACGGAACGTTCCTCGTGGAAGGCACCGAGACCGTTCGGGCCCTTCTCGCGCCGGAGGAGATCGAGGCACTCGAGGAACGGGTCCGTGCGCGTCGGAGCGGCCACCTGACTCCCGAGGAAGAGTCACTACTTCGCGACCGAGGGAACGAGGAGTGGACCGCTCGGGACCGGCGTCTCGCCGACCACGGCCTCCGCTGGGATGCCGAAGCCCCCCGGACGCCTGCAGAGCCACGCGAATCGGCGGGACGAGGCCGACTGCGCGAGGCGATCCTGCGGGATGCCGACCGAGCCCTCGCTGCCTCGTGGGATCCTTCGATCCACCTCCAGGAGGCGGTACGCGCTTCTGCTGACCTCGAACGGATCCGGAACCTGCTCGGGGAGCGACTGGGAAGTTGGGTGAGTCGCGACGTTCCCGATCTCGATCCGGGGGATCACGCCCGCGTGGTCGCGGCCGCGATGGACGCCCTCGCCACGAGCCATTTCGGACCGGTCGATCCAGCGGTGCGCGAGGCGCGGCGGAAACTGGCGGAACTCTATCGGGCGGTGGAGTCGACCCGCGCCGAGCTCGAGAAGGCGGTGAACGCCTCGGTTCCGGAGCGGACGCCGAACCTGGTGAGCCTCCTCGGGCCGGAACTCGCCGCTCGGATGCTCGCGCAGGCCGGTGGCCTGGAGCGCCTCGCGCGACTTCCCGCGAGCACAGTCCAAGTCCTAGGAGCCGAGAAGGCGTTCTTCGAGCACCTCCGGGGCCACGCACCCCCGCCCCGCCACGGGTTATTGTTCCTTCACCCCAGTCTCCAGTCCGCGGGACGGACCGAGCGAGGGAAACTGGCGCGTTCGCTCGCGGGAAAGGTGGCGATCGCCGCTCGACTCGACTTCTCCGGCGCGCCCCTCACGCCGTCCCTTGAACGATCGTTCGCCCAGCGACGGGATGCCTTGAGGGCCCGCCGCTCGAACCCCCCGCGTCAGACCCGGCGGGGCTCACGTCCGCCACTTCACCGTGCATCCGGCGACCGATAGGTGGTTCGGCTCGACGGGCTGTCCAGCGAGCGCCTGATTGAGCGCCCGCTCCAGATACCGCTCGGTCACGCGTTCCGGGTGCTGGTGGTCGTTGTCAATCCGTCCCTGGAAGAGGAGCCGCCGCTGAGCATCGAAGAGCATGGGATGGGGCGTGACCAGCGCCCCGTACGCCTTCGCTACCTCCTGGCTCTCGTCTTGCAGGTAGGGGAAGGGGTACTGCTTTTCCTTGGCGCGGCGCGCCATCGAGGCGAAGCTGTCCTCCGGGTACGCACGGGCGTCGTTCGAGTTGATCAGGACGACCCGCACGCCTCTCGGCGCGTACCTACGCCCGATGTCGATCATCCGGCCTTCCCACGCCTGGACGTAGGGACAGTGGTTGCACCAGAACACCACGAGGAGGAGGGGATCGTTCGCATAGTCCACCAGCCGGTAGGTCCTGCCGTCGACCCCCGGAAGCGAGAACGGTGGGGCGGGGTCCCCGGGCTTCAGGCGGAAGGTCTCCAGTTCAGCCATGCCGCAAGCACCGGGGCGAACCTCATAACGTATCGAGGGGCTCCCGAGGGGGGTCGTCTACGCCGTCCGTGGTCACGGCTCACCGCTCTCAGTCACCCGCTCGGGCAGGGACGAGGAGGGTGGCGATTGATGCGGAAATCTCGTGCATGGAGGACGTACGAGCGGACGAAGCGATACTCCGCGAAGGGAAGCCGTGCGGACGGGTCGCGGTCCTTTCTGATCGGGCGGTCTCGGTGGGAGTGGGGGTTCCGGATTCGACCCCATACCTAGCACGGGCCCACGCGCTCGGATTGCCGGTGGTCCGCCGGGAGACAGGGGGGACGGGACTCCTCCACGCTCCGGGCGATCTCGCCTGGACTCTCGTGCTTCCGCGAGCGGACCCCAGGGTCGGGCGGGACTACGTCCGGGCGTACGCCCGCCTGGGCCGGAGCGTGGTCCGTTTTCTCGACTCGGAGGGGGTATCCGCGTCGTGGGAGCCACCACCTGGGCTCAGGGACGACTACTGTCTATTCGGAAGTCGGGGATCGGTCCTCCATGCAGGGAACCGGATCCTTGGCGGCGCCGCGCAGCACCTCACCGCGCGGGCGCTCCTGCACCATGGGATCCTCCCGCGGTCGATCGACCGGGTCGCGCTGAGCCGGATCTTCGGGGCACGGCTGGTGGATGGCTGGAACCAGCTCTCCGGTCTCGAGGACCTTGGGCTCATTGCGTCCCCACGGGTGCTCGCGCGCCGCCTCGCGGGGTTCCTCGCCGAGGAGATCGCCCCGAGCTGACCCCGGGCCAATTCACGATGGGCGAGCGGCCCACAGCGACTCCGCCGCTGCCTCGGCAGCGGTCCGAATCGAAGTCCAGTCTCCTCGAGTGAGGGCCCGGTCTTCGACGACCGGTACCCCGTCCACGAACACCGAATCGATCGCCTCCTCGGACGCCGAGTAGGCGAGGTGCGAGACGATCGCTTCGGGTCGTGCGGGGACGAGCGTAGGATGGTCGAGCCGCACCAGGGAGAAGTCCGCCTGCTTACCAACTTCGAGCGAGCCAAGGTCGGGCCGTCCCAGGAGCCGAGCCCCTTCGACGGTCGCGAGGTCGAGGAGGTGTTGGGCGGGGAGGACGGAGGCGTCCCATCGCTGGTTTTTCTGGACGAGTCCCGCGACGTGCATCTCGCGGAGCATTGAGAGCGAGTTGTTGCTCGCAACCGAATCCGTGCCGAGCCCCACGGTCACCCCGGCCGAGCGGAGCTCGACGACCGGAGCGACGCCCCCCGAGGCGAGCTTTAGGTTGGAGCTCGGGCAGTGCGCGACCCCGATATTCTTCCCTGCCAGGAGGTCGATCTCCTGGCCGGTGAGCCAGACCGCATGGGCGGCGACCTGTCGCGGTCCGAGGAACCCAATCTCGTTCAGCCAGACGACGGGTCGGCGCCCGGTCCTCCTTTCGAGCTCGTGGACCTCGCGACGAGTCTCCGAAAGGTGGTAGTGGCAGAGGGTCCCGGTCGAAGCCGCCAGCTCCCGGGCCGCGAGCCATGTCTCTCGGCCGCAGACATAGACGCCCTGGGGGGCGACGAGCGGCTCCACCCGGGCGTGCCCCTTCCAGCGGCCGATGAAGTTTCGCGCATTGTCGATCGGGCGACCTTTCTGGGTGGTGAGCTCCGGGTCGAGGACGGCCCACCCGAGGAACCCGCGGATGCCGAGGGCGTCGACCGCGCGGGCGACGGCGTCCTCGAAGTAGTAGAGGTCGAGGAACGAGGTGGTGCCGGACCGGAGCATCTCCGCGATGCCGGCCCGGGCGCCCGCCTCGACGTCCGTCTCCGTTCGACGCGCGTCAACGGCGAAGAGGACCTCGAGGAAGCCGGCGAGCTCTCGGTCGTCGGCGATCCCACGCAGGGGGGCCATCGCCACGTGGGTGTGAGCGTTCACGAAGCCTGGGACCGCAGCGAACCGGTGGCCGTCGCGAACCTCCGCATCGGCGCGAGGCGCGCCCGGACCGACGTGCGTGAACCGTCCGTTCTCGATCCGCAAATCGCCCCTCAGCACCCGGCGGCCCGCGTCCTGGGTGACAAGGAGCGCGTCCGTGATCACAAGGGGACCGGCGACCCCACCCATCGCGCCGCCGAGCCGGGCGGGCGTAAAAGCCTCTCGGCGGCCCCGGACGAGCCGGGCCGCGGTGCGATCAGATGTCGAGGTTTGTGACCTCGACCGCGTGGTCCTGGATGTAGAGCCGGCGGGGCTCGACCTCCTCACCCATGAGGATCTGGCAGAGCTCGTTCGCCCGGCTGGCATCCTCGATCGTGACCCTGAGCAGCGTCCGCGCTCCCGGGCGCATCGTAGTCTCTGCGAGCTGTTCGGCGTTCATTTCACCGAGGCCCTTGTACCGCTGGATCGTGACCCCTTTCGGGCCCCCAAGCTCGGCGAGCTGCTTATCGCGCTCCTCGTCGGAATAGGCGTAGCTCACCCGCTGGCCCTTCTGGAGCCGATAGAGCGGGGCCTGGGCGATGTAGACCCGGCCGTCCGTGATCAGCTGCGGCATCTTGCGGTAGAAGAGCGTCAGGAGGAGGGTGCGGATGTGCGAACCGTCGACATCTGCGTCGGTCATCAGGATGATCTTGTGGTAGCGCAGGCGGCTGACGTCCTGCTCGTCCCCGATCCCGATCCCGATCGCGGTGATCAGCGCGCGGATCGCGTCGTTCTGAAGCATCTTGTCGAGCCGCGCCTTCTCGACGTTCAGGATCTTGCCGCGCAACGGCAGGATCGCCTGGAACTCCCGGTCGCGCCCCTGCTTCGCGGTCCCCCCGGCGCTGTCTCCCTCGACGAGGAAAAGTTCGCACTCGGCCGGGTCGCGCGAGTGGCAGTCGGCAAGCTTACCGGGGAGGCCGCCGCCCTCCAGCAGACCCTTTCGGCGGGTCAGCTCGCGCGCCTTCCGCGCCGCCTCGCGCGCCTGGGCCGCCTGGACCGCCTTCGCGATCAGGGTCGTCGCGACGCTCGGATGCTCCTCGACGTACTCGGCGAGCTTCTCGTTGACCGCGCTCTCGACCTGGCCCTTCACCTCGGAGTTTCCGAGCTTCGCCTTCGTCTGGCCCTCGAACTGCGGCTCGAGGACCTTCACGGAGAGGACGCTCGTGAGCCCCTCGCGGACGTCCTCGCCGGTCAGGCCCTCGCGGTCGCCTTTGATGAACCCCCGCTCGCGCGCGTAATCGTTGAGCGTGCGGGTCAGCGCGGCCCGGAAGCCGATGACGTGGGTGCCTCCATCGACCGTGTTGATGTTGTTCACGAAGGCGAGCGAGGTCTCGTTGTATCCGTCGTTGTACTGGAGCGATACCTCGATGTCCGTCGTGTCGCGCTTCGCGTGGAGGTAGATCGGCGGCTGGAACAGGACGTTCGATGCCTGGTTCAGGTCGGCGACGAACTCGGAGATCCCCCCGCCGTGGTGGAACGTCTCGTGGAAGTCGCTCCGTTCGTCCACAAAACGGATCGTCACGCCAGGGTTGAGGAAGGAGAGCTCCTTCAACCGTCGGCCGATCGTCTCCCGGTCGAAGGCAATCGTCTCGAGGACCGTCCCGTCCGGCTTGAAACGAATGTCGGTGCCGGTGTCGTCGGCCGACCCGACGGTCTCGAGCGGGGCGACCGGGGCGCCGTGCTCGTAGCGCTGGAAGTACTCGTGCCCGTTGCGCCGGACGCGGACCTCGAACCACTCGGACAGTGCGTTGACGACGTGGACCCCGACGCCGTGGAGACCGCCCGAGACCTTGTAGGTGCTACGGTCGAATTTCGAGCCGGCGTGAAGGATCGTCATCACGATCTCGAGCGCGGGGCGGTTGTACTTCGGGTGGTTCTCGACCGGGATCCCCCGGCCGTTGTCCCGGACCGAGCACGAACCGTCGGGGTGAAGCGTCACCTCGATCTCGCTACACGCGCCGGCGAGGACCTCGTCGATCGAGTTGTCGACCACCTCGTACACGAGATGGTTCAGCCCCCGGGCGTCGGTCGACCCGATGTACATCCCGGGACGGCGACGGACCGCGGACAGGCCCTCCAAGACCTGGATGGAACTGGCATCGTACGCGGGGGTGTCGACCGTCTGCTGAGCCATCGGATATCGCCGGTGGAATCGGCGTACTATAGCGAGCGGGGCTCGCGTTATAACGCTTGGCTTTTGGAAGAAAATCACAGGGCCCGGAGGGCGGAAAGACCCCCACGACCGCCCCCATCCCGGACGCGCTCACAGGGTCCGGTCCGGGCGGAAAAAAAGACGGCACGCTAAGCACAAATACCGAACGCCGCACTCCGAGCCGCGAGCCCATGCCCGACGAAAACTCGGATGTCCCGGCAAAGGGTACGACCGGACCGTCGCCTCCCGAATCCGCCGTTCCCGAGGTCGAGTCCGTCGCCCGTGGCGAGGACTGGGAGTCGCGATTCAAGTATCTCTTCGCCGACTTCGAGAACTTCCGACGCCGGTCCGAGCGCGAGCGCGAGACGATGACCCGTCAGGTCCGGGCGGGGCTGCTTCGGGAACTCCTCCCCATTCTCGAGGGGTTCCACGCCGCGGAGGAAGCGCTCGCTCACCTCCCGCCCTCCGATCCGGTCCGTCGGGGCCTCGAGATCCTGGATCGCGAGTGGATGACGTTCCTCAAGCACGAGGGGGTCGAGCCGGTCGCGGTCGTCGGACACACTTTCCGTGCGGAAGAGGCGGAGGCGGTAGGGGAGACTCCGGCGACTGCGGAACATCCCACCGGGACGATCACCGAGGTCGTTCAGCAGGGCTACCGGTTCTTCGGCGGATTGCTGCGTCCGGCTAAGGTGATAGTGGCGCGGGGGACGGCACCCCCGCCGGGGACCGGCCCGGCCGCAGAAACGGACGAGGAGGAGTCGTGATTCAATGACGCGCACGTCGGAGCTCCCGGGGTTCTACCGAAAGACCGTAGGAGAGCGCCGGGCGGTCCTCCGGGAGTGGGCGGGGCTTACCGACGATGACCTCCGCGCGTTCGAATTCCCACCGGGGATTGACTCCGCCCTCGTGGAACGGATGATCGAGAACGTCGTCGGCGTGATGACGCTCCCCCTCGGCATCGCGACGAACTTCCGGATCAACGGGAAAGACTACCTCATCCCGATGGCAATCGAGGAGCCGAGCGTCGTCGCGGCGGCGTCGAACGCCGCGAAGGTCGTCCGGGCCTCGGAAGGGTTCTTCGCGCAAACCACGGATCCGGTGATGATCGGCCAGGTCCAGGTGCTTAACGTCTCGGACCCCGCGGCGGCGCGACTGAGGATCCTCGACCGGAAGGAGGATCTCTTGGCCGCGGCGAACGCGAAGGACCCGATGCTCGTCAAATTCGGGGGAGGGGCGAGGGATCTCGAGGTCCGGATCATTGAGTCGCCCCGCGGCACGATGGTGGTCGTCCACCTGCTCGTCGACGCCCGCGACGCGGGGGGGATGAACGCCGTCAACACGATGTGCGAGGCCCTGGCCCCGGAGTTCGCGCGTCTCGCGGGCGGCAAGGTCGTCTTGCGGATCATCTCGAACCTCGCCGTCCACCGTCTCGCGAGGGCCCGAGCGGTCTTCCGCGCCGACCTCCTTCGGACCGAGAATGCCTCGGGGCGCGAGGTCGTCGACGCGATCCTAGACGCCTACGCGCTCGCCATCGCGGACCCATTCCGTTGCGCGACGCATAACAAGGGGATCATGAACGGAGTCTCGAGCGTGGTCGTGGCCACGGGTAACGACTTCCGGGCGATCGAGAGCGGCGCGCACACCTACGCGGCGTTTCTTGCGGCCGGCACCGGGCGTGTCGTGCGCCCGCTCACGACCTACGAGAAGGACCGGGACGGAAACCTCGTCGGGACGATCGAGCTGCCGGTCGCGGTCGGGCTCATCGGCGGGGCGACCGCGGTCCATCCGACAGCCAAGGCGAACGTTAAGGTCCTCGGTGTGAAGAGCGCGCGTGAGCTCGGGGAGGTCCTCGCGGCGGTGGGTTTGGCCCAGAATTTCGCGGCGCTCCGGGCCCTCGCGACCGAGGGAATCCAGCGCGGACACATGGAGCTCCACGCGCGGAACATCGCCTCCAGCGCCGGGGCCCGGCCGGACGAGGTCGATCGAGTCGCCGAGCAGCTGGTGAGCGAGCACCAGATCCGCATCGACCGGGCCAAGGCGATCCTCGAGGAGCTCCGGCGCGGCGGCGGATGAAGGCCGGCGTTCTCGCCTTGCAGGGGGATGTCCCGGAGCACCTCCACACGCTCGCAAAGGTCGTCCCGCATACCCAGATCGTGGCGGTCCGCTCCCCCCGGGAGCTCTCCGAGGTGGACGCCCTGTTCCTGCCGGGAGGGGAATCGACGACGATCGCCCGCCTGCTCCAGGAGGCCGGCCTCTGGACCCCCCTATACCGTCGCCTCGGGGCCGGCTTTCCGGTCCTCGCGACGTGTGCCGGGATGATCCTTCTCTCCCGGGAGCTGGAGCCAACCGAGTCCGGGCGCGACCCACCGACGCTCGGAGTCCTCGACGTCCGGGTCCGGCGGAACGACTACGGGTCGCAACGCGAGTCGTTCGAGGCCCCGGTGACCGTCTCGGGCCTGAAGGGGCGAGCCTTCCCCGGCGTGTTCATTCGGTCCCCCCGCATTCTCGCGGTCGGACCGAATGCCCGTCCGATCGCCTGGCGGGGCGACGAGGTTGTCGGCGTCGTCGGAGGGGCGATCTGGGGGCTCACGTTCCATCCGGAGTTGTCGACGGATCTGCGCATCCATCGCAAGTTCCTAATCGAGTCGGTGTCGGTCCCCTAGCGGACCGCGAGCAGCCATCCGACCACGAAGAGCGCGAGGACGGCCGCCCCCACCAGCGCCACGATCCACCGGGTCCGTCGGGAGACGCCCCGCCAGCTTCCGAAGAAGATCGGTACGGGTCCCACGAGCACAAGGCCGCCCGTACCGCCTCCCGAACCGTTCGATGATTCCGGGGGTCCCCGGGGGGCCGAGGGGGGAGACGCCTCAGTCGCGGTATCCATGAACGCCCAGGGGAGGGAGAAGAGGCCCGCGATGAGGAGCACGACCCCGAGCAGGAACTCACCGGAGGAACCCGACACCACGGGAACGATCACCACGAGCGAGACCGTAGCGCGTCCCGCGACCACCGCGAGAACCACCAGCGCCGTTCCCGAGATCAACGCGACAACGCTGAGGAGCCCCACCCACCGCACGAACTACACGATTCGCGGCATCCCACATCGCCGTTACGGTCCGGGACGACGAGACGCGGGGCCCCGACCCAGCCACAATCAGTGGTACGTATCGAACCGGTAGGGCATCAGGGGCAGGTCGCCGATCGCCATCAGGAACTCCGGCGGGGTCAGCAACGGCTTCGGGTAGTTCGGGCTGTCGTCCAGCGCGATGCGAGGGCAGGCGGTGTTGACGTAGGCGTCCAGCCCCCGTCCCTCGAGGTCGCGCGGATCGAGACGGTCGAAGGTGAGGATTTCGGCCTCGCGTCCCCGGGAGCGGGCGCGCTCCTGGAGGGTGAGCGCCATGGGCGTACGGTCCTGGCCGACGAACGTCGAGACCAGGATTCCCCATCGCCGGGCATCCCGCACCGACGCGACGAGCAACTGCCGGCGCCGAATGAGATTCGCCCGGTCGATCGCCGGTTCGAGCACGTTTTGAAGCGGATCAAGCGACCAGACCGGTCGCGCGACGGCGAGCGCGAGCCCGAGCGGGTGGAAACGCCCGGTACCGACGAAGAGGAATGCGTCCACCTCCGCCTCAACAGCCTCGGCGCCCGTGTAATTGCATCCGAGCGCCTGGCCGGGATAGGCGAGCCGGCGGTCCCCCGTGCCGACTCGGACCTCATACCCCCGACGCGCAAGCGCCTCCCGAAGCGGCTCGACCAGGTCGAGGTGTTGGATCGAGACCACGAGCCCGAGCCGTTTCGGGACGCCACCCTCCACAACGGTCGCGGCGAGGGCCTCGGGATCCCCGCCGGACTCGCGCATCTCCACGAAGTAGGTTGGCCGGACGAGCGGGACGTTCGGGATCGGCGCGTGCCCGAGTACGACCGCGACGTCCGCTCGTGGGGCCTCATCCCGCGAGGGAAGGTCGCACGCGCCGAAGCACGCCCGCGCCGCGAGCACCACCGGCACCCCTGTCTCCTCGCGCAGCCGGGCGACGAGTTCGTGCGAGTTCCGGACTAGCCCGGCAGGGACCTGGAGCACGATCCGGGAAGGGTGGGCCGCCCGAAGTTCAGCGAACAGCTTCGGGCCGATCGTGGGGAAGACGATCGCCCTCGGCCGGCTGGGTTCCAAGCTCGGATCGGAAGAAGGGGATGGCATGGAGAGCGCCTTGCAGCCGTGCCGGGGGCTAATCGTTTGGGGGCGACGCCCGGACGATCGACACGAGCCGATCGACGGCCGCGCGGTTGTCCTCGTAATGGAGGCGACGACGCGCCTCCGCCGGGCTCACCCATTCGGCGAGATCGTGTTCCGGGCTCAAGCGAGGGATGAACGCTGCGTCCACCTCGACCGCGAACGCGTGGAGACGCCAGGTTTCTCCGTTGTCGGCACGGAACGGGACGTGCCAGTCGAGCGGGAGGACCCTCTCGGGCGCATCGAGCCCGGTCTCCTCAACGAGCTCCCGGCGGAGGGCCGACTCGAAGTCGCGATCGGTCGGCTCGACCTTCCCGCTCACCGGGACCCAGATTGAGCCCCGAGACGGCGGGCGTCGAAAGATCAAGAGCTGGAGAGGCGGGAGGGAGTAGAGGTAGCCTTCAACGCACTCCCGCGCGACCCGGCCTTCGTCTCTCATCCCGTGGGTCGGCGCGACAGGATCAATAGGATCGCCTCCGCGGGGGCCCCCCGCGTCTGGAATAAGGCCTCAATCGCCTCCTCCCGCGAGACGTTCGCCTGTTCCATCACGAGCCGGACATCCTCCTCCGGCGGGCCCGAGGGCGCGGGAGGTGTCGGGGAGGTCGGAGCCGCCGTCCGGGCGTCGCGGGGCCGGACCTCCGGGGCACCGACGATCTGGTAGGTCCGGACTCCCTGAACCGTAAGGATCGTGACCTCCGGCGCGCGGAAATGGTGCTCCTTCGTTCGGGTCCGGACGATCACCTCCTCCACGTCCGGCACCTCCTCGGTCGTCATCCCGAGGCGCCGCATCATCAATTCCATCTGGCGCGCGTTGCGCGGGTTTCCCGGTATCATGCTTCGCCCTCCGCGGATCGGAGAATCACTCCTCTTCGTCGCCCTCGCCGGACGCGAGCCGGATCCGCTCCTCGAGATCGGCGTCAACGGAGGGGACCGCTTCCGCATCGTCGCGCTGGGCCCGGGGGCGTGGGGGGCGTCGCGCCTCCCGGATTCGGCGGGTCTGGCCAGCGAGATCCTCGAGTAGGCCCGAGACGCCCGCGAGCAGATTCCAGCCGGTGTGCGAGGCGTAGAATATCCCGTGGTCGGTGTGAAGGCGGGCGTCGACCGTGAGGTCATTCGTCCGGTGGGTCGCGTGCGGGGCAAAGTGGAGCGTGAGCAGGGTCGGCTGCACATACCGGGCGACCCGCCGTAGACCCCGCGCGACGACGCTGTCGATCTCTGCGACCAGCGCCGGATCTCCCGATCCCCGAAGCCCAGTGATCTCCACGTAGACATCCTCGAGGCGCGAGCGCGTCGCGGGGCGTCGCGACCGTCCGACCAGGAGCCCGAGGAGGTCGGACTGACTGAGGATCTGGATCGGACGCCGGTCCTCGGTGACGAAGACGCTCGAGACCTTCTCCTCGGTCATCGTGCGGGCCGCCTCCATCGCCGACGCCCCCACTTCGACGGTCACGGCGGGCGAATGCATGATCGATCCGACCTTGACCTCGAGCGCCGAACTGCCGACACGGACGTCGCGCTTGCCTCCATGGACCGGCCGCCAGAGGACCGACCCCAGGTCGGCGATCCCGACAGCGCCGACGAGGTGACCCTTGCGATCGACAACGGGCAGCGGGTGCTCCTCGAGCAGGCGGATCCGCGAGAGAAGGTGGCGGCAGTCCTCGCCCTCCTCCACGATCTCCGTGGCCGGGCCCGCGAGGCTCTCGACCGACGGCGACTGTGAGCCACTGAGCTGCGGGAGGGTGGGGAGACTGCGGACGAGGTCGGTGCGGCTGACGATCCCGAGCAGCTCGCCCCGGCGGCCTACGACCGGCGCGGCGCGGAGGCCGGTGGCCAGGAGTTGCTCCGCAATCTCCGGTAGCGGCGTCGTGGGGGTGATGAGCGGCGGCAGGATGAGCAGGTGCTCGACCTTGGTCGAGAGCGACCGGCTCGATCGGCGGGCGATCGATTCGAAGGTGATCAGGCCGAGGAGGCGCGACTTCCTCAGGACCGGGATCTCGTGGAACTTCCGGCTATGCATCAGCCCGAGCGCGCGCGAGATTGGCGCCTCGGCCGGCAGAGTCACCGGGCGCGCCGTCATCAGGTCGGCGGCGGTCGGCCACGACGTGGGCATGGCGGCGGGACCTAGGAGGGAGGTTTTATCAACTGCGGTGCGCCGGCACGCTCCTTACGGGGGCTCCCGGGCCATCTGGTAGCCGTTCTCGCCATCTGAGTAGTACGCGCGTAACAGGTCGACAACGGAGAACTGGTACCGGGTGTAGAAGCGGATCGCGGTCGCGTTCGACACGCGGACCTCGAGCGTCACGCGGCGGAACGACCGGGCCCGGCACCGAATGAGAAACGCCTCCATGAGGAGGGTTCCGATCCCCGTCCCCCGGAACCGCCGGTCGACGGCGAACATGAGGATCCTCGCCTCTCGCTCGACCTGGCTCACCCCGAGCAGGAACCCGATTGGGACGTCGTTCGAATCGGCCGCCACGAGGAACCCCTGAGTCCAGTCGTGGCTCAGTGAGCCGTAGAGCGAAGGGTCGTAGTGCTCCTGGAGGGCTTCCGCGACGATCGTCGCGACGAACGGTACGTCCGACGGGCGGAATCCCCTCAGGGTGATCGGGGGAGAGGAGTCGGGCGGGACCGACACCGCCGGTCCGGGAGCCGTGTCAGCGATACATCTCACCCGGACCTTCGGGCTCGGCCGCCCGCATGCTCGACATCGATTCCCGTGTCTGCTGCAGCGTCTTGCGGACCTCGGCCTCGATCTCGCGCGCCTTCTCGCGGAGCGGCTTCGTGTCGAGGACGAGCAGGGGGACGAGGGGATTGATCGTCTCAATCACCTTCGCCGCGGCCCGCGCGTCGGGGTAATCCTTGTGCGCCTGGGCGACCAAGCAGAGGACGGGGGTCCCCCGGCCAATCGCCCCGAGGAGCAGGCCGCCCGAGAGGCCGGTCACGACTCCGTTTGCCGTCTCGAACCGGTACTTCTCGAGGAGCGGCGCCGCCGCACGGTTCGCCATCGCGACGACCCGAGCGTCCCCGCGGATATCGCTCTCCAGGGGCTGGCCCTCCACCGCGACGACAAGCGCCACTCCCTTCGACTCCGCCCAGTCAAGCAGGACCCGGCCGAGCTGGTTCAGCGTCGATATCGGCGGCTGAATATCGGCGATCACGACCACGAGCTGGTCGCACGAGCGGTCGACCCCGCAAACGAGGCGGCTCGCGTAGAACCGGACCGGGGCACTGACGACCCCCTCCTCCATGATCACGGTCGGCGGGAAATCTTCGCTAATCATGTAGGCGATCAGGCTCATGTCGAGGGAATGGACGAGGTAGGAGGACGCGACCGACCCCACGAGCCCGTGCGTCGGGAATCCGACAACCATCATCGCGCCCTTGAGGGGCTCGTCGCGGGTATCGATGATCCGGACCTCGGCGGGCTGCACGGCGATCCTCCCTCGAGACCGGGTAGGGTGAACCACGGAATCTTTATGCACCTTTGGAACGAAATGGTCCCTTCCCAAAGTCGGGAGGTCAACCTTTAAAATCCCCCACGTAGCCTCGTATAACATACGGTGCCGCAATGAAGGTCCTGATCACGGGAATCGACGGATACTCGGGATGGCCGCTCGCCCTCCATCTCCTCGGTAGGGGCCACGACGTGGTCGGGATCGACAACTTCGTCACCCGGCGACGCGTGAAGGAGGTCGGCAGCTGGTCCGCTACTCCAATCCCTACCTTCGCCCGCCGTCAGGCCGCGGTCCATGAGATCCTCCGCAAGGACATCGGATTCTACCGGGGCGATCTCTCCAACTTCGAATTCGTCCGGCGCGTCCTCGCCACCGAGCGGCCCGATGCGATCGTCCACCTCGCCGAGCAGCGGAGCGCTCCCTACTCGATGATCGACGTCCATCACGCGGTCGCGACCCAGGTCGAGAACTTAACCGGAACGCTCCACCTGCTCTACGCGATGCGCGAATGTTCGCCCGACACCCACCTGGTCAAGATGGGAACGATGGGCGAGTACGGTACCCCGAACATCGACATCGCCGAGGGGTTCTTCGAGGTCGAGTTCAACGGGCGGAAAGACCGACTCCCGTTCCCCCGTTCCGCGGGCTCATGGTACCACTGGAGCAAGGTCTTCGACTCGGGTGACGTGATGTACGCGACGAAGATCTGGAACCTCCGATCGACCGACGTGATGCAGGGCGTGATCTATGGGATCCGCACGCCGGAGATCAGGGACGACCGGCTCCTTACCCGGTTCGACTTTGATGAGACGTGGGGGACCGCGCTCAATCGGTTTATCGCCCAGGCAGTTGTAGGACTTCCGATTACGCCGTACGGCAGGGGCGAACAGCGGCGGGGGTTCATCGCGCTCGAGGACTCAATGCAATCTCTGCGGATCGCCGTCGAGCATCCGGCGAGCCGGGGCGAATACCGCGTGTTCAACCAGTTCGACGCAGCCTATTCGGTCAACGAGCTCGCGCACATCGTGCACCGGGTCGCGACCGACCTCGGGCTCCACCCGACGATCGACCACCCGACCGACCCGCGCGTCGAGGCCGAGCAGCACTACTACAACCCCCTCCACGACAACCTGATCGCGCTCGGCTACCGCCGGACCCGCGAGCTCGAGGAGGTCATCCGGGAGATCTTCCACGACCTCATCCGATACCGCCGGCGCCTCGAGGCACGGCGGCATGTCATCCAGGCCACCGTTCAATGGAGGTCCGCCGACAGTCGGCCGGCCCTCGCCGCGCGCCACGCCGAGACGCCCCCGCTCGCGGAGAAGGGTCACCCGGCGCCCCCGGCCGGGCCGCAGGGATCTTCCGAGCCCGCCTCGGCTCACCCCACGGCGTAACCGGCCCGAATATGTTGGGGGTGGTCACCCTCGCGGGTGAGGGCACTCGAATGCTCCCGTGGTCCCGGGGGATACGGAAGGAGTTCCTCCCCCTCTACGATCGGGGAGGGGACGGGACCCCGACCCTAAAGCCGGTCGCTCACCTCGTGGTGGAGACTCTCATCCGAGCCGGGTGCGATCGGATCACGATCGTTGTCCAGCCGAAGGACGTCGTCTTCGTCCAGAACTACTTCACCATCGACCCAATCTTCCTCGAGCGCCACCAGCAGCACGCCGACCGCCTCGAGGAGACGCGGCGGTTCTACGACGCGATCGGGGGGGTCCACTTCGCCTTCGCGATTCAGCCGCACCCTTCCGGGTTCGGGGACGCGATCCTATACGCCCGGCCCTCGACCCGGGGGAAGGCGTTCTTACTGCATGCCGGCGACGCGATCCTCGTCGAACCGCACCGGGGATTCCTTCTGCAAACGATGGCCGAATACCTCCGGCGGGAGAAACCGGATGCGATCCTGCTTGTCCGTCACGTTGAGGACCCGCGGCGCTACGGAGTGGTAGAAGGGAGAATGGCGCGCCCCTACCGCGGGGTCCGGCGGATGGACGTGACCGGTATGGTCGAGAAGCCCGAACATCCTCGCTCGCAGTGGGCCGCGACCGCGGTCTACGGCTTCGGTCCGGCCTTCTTCCCCGCGCTCGAGGCGTACCACCAGTCCCACCACCCGGCCGAGCTCGAGGTCACCGACGGGATTCGAGAATTGATCGCACGGGGCGGCGAGGTTGTGGCGTTCGTGCTGGACCCGGCGTTCGGGGAATGGAGGTCCGTCGGATCGCCCGATGGGTACTCCCGGGCGCTGAGCCGCACCCGCGCTCTCGCCCGAAAGCGGATCCGCGAAGCGAACGATTAAGGGTCGCCGGGGCGTACCGCCCCCGGCTCGGTAAACGTCCCCGTCGGGCGCCGGGCGGCGTGAGGGTTCCCTCTCAATGAAGCGACAGATGGTCGATATGCTGGCCGAGCTGATCAAAATCTCGAGCGATCCGTTCTCGGACAAGCAGGAGGTGCTCGACTACGTCCAGACGTTTACGGACCAGATCCACATGCGCAACACTCTGTTCGGGGATTCGCAAGCCCCCGCGCTCCTGGCCGAGTTCGGCCAGGGCGGGGTTGTCCTCTCCGGGCACCTCGACACCCCTCCGGTCGGCGACTACTGGAGCTTCTCGCAGAGCCAGCTCGCCGGGGGCCGGATGTACGGGCGCGGCGCGGCCGACATGAAGGGCACTGTTATCGCGATGCTCGAGGCGGCACAGGACCTGGTCGCCCGCAAGATCCCGGTCGTGCTCGCGTTCACGACCGACGAGGAGACGAGCATGCAGGGGGCGATGGCGCTCGCGAAGACGCTTCCCCTGCGCCGCGCGAAGGCGGTCGTGGTCGGAGAGCCGACCGGGCTCCGGGTCGCGTACGCCGAGAAGGGCGTCCTCGACCTTGCGATCGAAACGCGCGGCAAGGCCGCCCACGGCGCGATGCCACACCTCGGGGAAAATGCGATCGGGAAGATGATGCGGATCCTCCGAGGGCTCGAATCGTTCAAGGGGCGGATCGCGCATCCGGAGCTCGGATCGGTAACGCTCAACATCGGAACGTTCAACGGCGGCACGCGGCTCAACGTCGTACCGAACCGCGCGACCTCCGAGGTCGACATCCGGTTCCCCCCGCCGTACACCCCCGACCAGCTCTACCATGAAATCGAGGAGCACCTTCGGCGGATCAAGACCCCGTTCACGCTCCGACGGATCTTGACGATGCCGGCGGTTCAGATCGACCCGAACGCCGAGCACGTCCGTCTCTTGAAGGACGTCGCGCAGGCCGAGGCGACCGTCCTCGTCCACGCCTCCGAGGCGGTCCACTACACTCAGGTGAATCCCCACGTGGTAATCTTCGGCTCGGGCGAGGAGGAGCTCTCGCACCAAGCGAACGAGTACGTCAAGATCGAGTCCGTCGCGCGCGCGACCGAGGTCTACAAGAAGTACTCCCTCCGGCTCGCGACGATGCGCGCGCTCGCCTAGGATTCGGGCGCTCGTTCGACGTCGTGCGGGCGGTCGCGCTCTATTTCTCGCGCGTTCCCTCTTCATCAAGTAAGCCGAGCGATAGGGACCCGCCGTGAAGGTCGCCCAGCTCACGACCCGGTACCCTCCGGGTCCGGGGGGCGTCGAGCGTCATGTGGCCGAGCTTGCACCCCGGCTCGCGGCGCGCGGTTGCCGCGTCGACGTCTACGCGACCGACCTCTACCGGGAATACCCCTGGCAGCGGCTCCCGCTCTCTATCCCGCGGGAGGAGGCTACCGCGTTCGGGGCGGTCCATCGGCTCCGCGCGTGGTCGCTCCCGGGGGAGCTCCACTATCCGTTCTTTCGGGGGCTCGGCGCCGCGCTCGAGCGGGACCGGCCCGACCTCGTGCACGCGCACACGTACGGCACGAACCAGGTCGCCGTGGCCCGCCGCCATCGACGGCGGAACGGCACCCCGTTCGTGCTCACTGCGCATTTCCACCCCATCTGGTCAATCGAGGGAGGCGCGGTGCGGCACCGGCTCCGCTCGTTCTACGACCGTCGGATCGCCGGGCCGATTGTCCGCGACGCGTCGATCGTGATCGTTCAGACGCGGGAGGAGGAGCGCCTCCTGCGGTCCCTCTCGCTTCCGCTCGCCCGAATTGAGATCGTCCCGCCCGGCTACGCGCCCCGGCCGCCGCCGCCCACCGGCGTCCGACCGTTCGCGGACCGTTTCGGTGTGAAGGGACCGTTCGTCCTCTTCGTCGGCCGGCTCGCCTCGAACAAGGGTCTCCTCGAGCTCACGGACGCCTTCGCCTCCCTCGCCCGAGCGGACCCGACGGGGGAGCTCGTGCTGGTCGGGGAAGACGGGGGGATGCGCTCGGCGGTGGAAGCGCGGGCACGCTCCTTGAGCCTCGATGGCCGGGTACACATCGTCGGACTCGTGGGGGACGAAGCGCTCCTCACTTCCGCGTATCGCGAAGCCCGAGTTCTTGTCCTTCCAAGCGAGTACGAGGCGTTCGGTCTCGTGCTCCTCGAGGCGCTGGCCGAGGGAACACCCGTCGTCGCCTCGCGAGTCGGCGGAATCCCTGAGGTCGTCGAGGAGGGAAAGGCGGGCCTGCTGGTTCCGCCCCGGTCGCCGGAGGAGCTCGCGCAGGCGATCGAGGCCCTGTGGAACGATCGAGAGCTCGCCGGCCGTTTCGGAGCGTACGGTCGCGATCAGGTGGTGCCGCGATACTCCTGGGATCGTCTCGCCGACCGGCTCTCGACGCTGTACCGGGAGGTCGTACAGCCGTGAAGAT
>JASHQX010000154.1 GCA_030038895.1 Thermoplasmata archaeon | reverse complement strand
CCCCGACTCGCCCGCGAGCATGAACGAGTCGCCAGCGAGGTGAAGTCCGGTGAAGAGGTCTATGACCTCTGCTGCGGCGTGGGCCCATTCGCGCTCACGATCGCGCGGAGCGGGCGGGCCACGCGGATCACGGCGGTCGACGCGAATCCGTCCGCGATCGAGCTGCTTCGCGCGACCCAGCGCCGCTATTCGTATGGGTCTCGTATCGAGCCGGTGCTCGCCCCGCTCGAGTCGTTCCTGCCGCTCGCAGCGGCGGTGGACCGAGTCGTCCTGAATCTCCCTCACGAAGGGATTAAGTACCTACCCTCGGTGGCGCGGACGGTGGCTCCTCGCGGGAGTCTCCACTACTACGAGATTACCCCGCGTGAGGAGTTCGACCGGAGAGCGGAGTCGATCATGCGCTCACTCGGCGAAGAGGACTGGAGCGTCGTCGATCGTCATGTGGTCCATCCCTACTCCCCGACCGCGGACCTCGTGGCGTTCGTGTTCGCGCGGTCCCGATCCTGAGGCCGGGCCGTGGCGTACATCGTCGATCTCGGGGACTGCTCGGAATCCGACCTCCCGACGGTGGGAGGCAAGGCAGGGAAGCTCGGCGAACTCGTCCGCCAGGGGCTACCGGTCCCACCCGGGTTCGTCATCACGACCTCCGCCTACCAGTTGTTTGTTGACTCGACACCCCTCAAGCACGAAATCCCGAGCGCGCTCGCATCGATCAAGGCCGATCAGCCGGCGACGGTCGAGGCGGCCGCGCAGCGAATCCGGGGCGCGTTCGAGTCGACCCCATTCCCCGCCGATCTCCGCTCGACTCTCGCGGAGGCGTACGAGTCGTTCGCGCGGAAGCACTCGGTCCGATTCTGCGCGGTGCGTTCGAGCGCTACCGCCGAAGACCTCGAGGGGGCGTCGTTCGCGGGCCTCCAGGAGACCTACCTCAACGTCACCGGCACCGAGAACGTCCTCGATTCGGTGCGCAAATGCTGGGGCTCCCTCTTCACGCCCCGCGTCCTCGTCTACCGCCAGCGCAAGGGGTTCGACCACTCGCAGGTTCAGCTCGCGGTACTGGTTCAGAAGATGGTCGACGCGACCGTGAGCGGCATACTGTTCACGCGCGACCCGAACACGGGCGAGAACCACATGATCGTCGAGGCGGCCCTAGGTCTCGGCGAGGCGGTCGTCGGCGGGGAGGTGACGCCCGACCACTACGTGGTCGACGGCGCTACGCTGAAGCCCGTCCACAAGCAGATATCGGAGCAGAAGGTCCAAGTCCGTCGGGCCGAGGAGGGGGGTAATGTCCGGGAGAACGTCGCCGCGTCCCAGCGAAAGGTCCAGAAGCTTCCCGACCACCGCCTCCAGCGGCTCGTTTCGCTCGCCCGGGTCATCGAGTCGCATTACCGGCGACCGATGGATATCGAGTGGTGCGGGGATGCGGATTCTCTCTACATCGTGCAGGCGAGACCCGTGACGACCATACCTACCTCCACAATACCGGGAGCCGGCGGCGAACGAGGCGTGAACAAGGGATCGGCCGCAAAGGAGGAGGAGGGGCCGATCCTCCGGGGGTTCGGCGCGAGCCCGGGGGTCGCGATGGGTATGGCCCGGATCCTCCGGGGCGCCGGTGAGATGGACAAGCTCAAGCCGGGAGAGGTGCTCGTCACGACAATGACGACGCCGGACATGGTGCCGGCGATGTCGCAGGCATCGGCGATCGTCACCGACGAGGGTGGGATGACCTGCCACGCCGCGATCGTCTCGCGCGAGCTCGGCGTACCGTGCGTCGTCGGGACGCGCGAGGCCACGACGGTCATCACGGATGGCCTCGAGGTCACCGTCGATGGGAAGACGGGGACCGTCTACAAGGGGCTCCGGCACCGCACGGCGGGCGGAGCGCCTGCGGCGGCGGCTCCCGCCGCGGCGGTCCCGGCGGCGAGTGGAGTCTCCCACCACGAGGGGGTTCCCGTGACGGCGACGAAGATCTACGTCAACGTGGGCGTCCCCGAGAAGGCGGAGGAGTACGCGAGACTCCCCGTCTCGGGCGTGGGTCTCCTCCGGATCGAGTTCATCTTCACCGCGCACGTCCGCGATCACCCGCTCGCCCTGTTGAAGCGCGGGAAGAAGGACGAGCTCGTCCGGCGCCTCTCGGACGGGATCGGGAAGGTTTGCCAAGCGTTCCACCCCCGGCCGGTGATCATCCGCACGTCGGACTTCAAGACGAACGAGTACCGCGGGATGCCCGGCGGGGAGGAGTTCGAACCGTCCGAGGAGAACCCGATGATCGGCTGGCGGGGTTGTTCCCGGTACATCTCGCCCGTGTTCAAGCCGGCGTTCCTCTGCGAGCTCGAAGCGATCCACCACGTGCGGACCGAAATGGGTCTCAAGAACGCAATGGTGATGCTCCCGTTCGTCCGCAACACCTGGGAACTCGAGGAAATCACCGAGATGATGCGCGCGCAGGGGCTCAGGCGGTCGCGCGACTTCCAGCTCTACCTCATGGCCGAGGTGCCGTCGACCGTGCTCCTCTCCCGTGAGTTCTCCAAGCACTGCGACGGCTTCTCCATCGGCTCGAACGACCTCACGCAACTCGTCCTCGGCGCTGATCGCGACTCCGAGACCCTGGGCCGAATGGGGTACTTCGATGAGCGCGACCCGGCGGTGGAGCGCGCGATCTCGCTCCTGATCGAAGGAGCCCACGCCGAGGGTCGGACCGTGGGGATCTGCGGGCAGGGACCGAGCGTCTACCCGGAGTTCGCAGAGTTTCTCGTTCGCGAGGGGATCGACTCGATCTCGCTCAACGCCGACACGGTCCTTTCGACGATCCGTACGATCGCCTCGCTTGAGCAGCGGATGAAGCTCGAAGGGCTCCGCCAGCGGACCTAGGGACCGGAGGCGGCCTCATGCCGTTCGAGGGGGGGCCGCGCGCGGGGGTCGCCACTGGGGCGGAAGCGGAGGTCCCGGCGGAGGTAGGGCGAGTTCTGCGGTCGCGGGAAGTTCGTACTCCTGGAACGCGCGGGCGCGTCGGAATCCGAGCCGTTCGAGACGCGATTCGAGGCGAGCCGAATCCGCGAAGATCGAGTAGCGGACCCCTTCGCCGACCGGGGCACTTTCGAGCGCGAAGGCGACGAGATGAGAGGCCGCTCCCCGTCCACGAGAAGAGGGCCGGGTGGCGACCGCATGGATCCCAGCGCTCGTCCGGTACCGGTAGACGAGCGCGGAGGCGACCGGTTCTCCACCGAGCGAGGCAAGGAGGGGGACCAGTCTCTCGTGCGGATTCGGGTGGCTCCACGCGACGTCGAGGGCCGTGCGGAACTCGGGCCGCTCGAGCTCGGACGTCCAGAATGACGCGACTAGGTCGATGTCCCGGTGCTCGGCGACCCGGACCTCCACGTCCGCCCCAAACGACGTTGGTCGCTCGCCCGAGGAGAGCAGCAGGACGAGAGGGACCGATCGGGGCCGGAAACCGAGTCGTCGCAGCCCGGTGTCGACGTGGGCCGGGACGGGGAGCGGCACGCGGAAGGTCGGACGCAGCGCGCGCTGGAAGTAGTGGTCGAGCGCCCGCTCGAAGAACGCCGTCTGGCGTTCCGGTCCTACGCCCATCTCCTGGACGAAGTTGAACCGGGGGACCGGGATCTTCTCGTGTGTTACGAGCGTCGCCCCGGGAACTTCGAGGGCGAAACCGCCGAGCGTCAGGACGAACTGGCGCTCGGCCTCGAGCGCAGCTTCGGTGGCGAGTGCCGCAAGCTCATCGACCACGCCCCCGCTAGGAGCCGCGGGTTAAACGGCTGGCCCCCCGATAGGGCGTTCCGAGTCCGACGCACCCTCCGCCGAACGTTATTTACAGCCTCACCGTCCGCGGCCCAGACGGATCGACCCGTCTCGGATGGGTTCGGATGGCAGTGGAACCGCTTCGGCCGCCG
>JASHQX010000153.1 GCA_030038895.1 Thermoplasmata archaeon | reverse complement strand
TGAGATGATTCTCACCGCTGAACCAATTGATGCACGCCGGGCCGCAGAGATCGGCCTGGTCAACCACGTCTGGCCTCTCCCTCTCTTGCGGGAGATGGTGCAGACGATGGCCGACAAGATTGCCGCCCATCCTCCTCGTGCGGTTCAGACCGCCCTCGCAGCGGTTCGCAGAGGTATTGCCCTTCCCCTATCAGAGGGTCTACGGTTGGAGCAGGAGCTCGCCGACCCGCTTCGAGACAGCCCGGACAATCGGGAAGCGCGGGAGGCGTTCCAAGAAAATCGCCCTCCCCGCTGGATGGAGAGCTAGCGGGAGAGCTTCCAGAGGTGGTAGACCCCGGAAGGGTCCAGGATTCGTCAGTGTCCGTATCGACCATACCGGAGATTCTGGAGAGGCGGCTACCCTGGAGGATGGGTAGCCCCGAGCAGATTCGAACCGCTGTCGCCGTTTCTCCTCGAGAAACTTGGCTCGTCCGGCCCGGTTTTGGGCAACCCCGCCCATCTCGATATCAGCGCGAGATGGACAACTACGCTCTGCTCGTCTCCCTCGACGGCCTCCTCTAGGCTCCGGAAGACGAGCGATCGACCCCTTCACGTGGAGGACGGCCGCGACCGTTCTCCGCGCCTTAATTTACTGCGGAATTGGAGCAGGCTCTCATGTTTGGGTCCTTATCCCTCCGCGCCCGCGCTCACCGCGGTGGAGTCATCGACCGCGCGGGTCCCACATTAACCTCGCGCCCGCGCTGCGCGCGGGCGTTCCCTCACTTCGCTCGGCGGCGAGCCACTCGAAGCTCCGCGACCGGGACGAGGGCGCGTCGTTCGGGGAGTTGGTCGCGTAGTTACAAGCCGGGGGTCCGGGCAGTATCAATAGCCCCGCGGGGCAACCATATCGATCCGAGATGCAATCGGCAAAAACGAACGCGCCCTTCCGTCAGTACCAAGCACTTTCGGGCACCAAGACCGGCTATGGGGATCGTCGACCGAGGATCCGGTCCCGGACCCTGTCCTCGCCTTCGATCTGTCGCACCACATGGGTCTCGGTGTCGATCACCATCGGCAGCTGCACGATCGCGTCGATCGGTGCATCCATCTCGGCAAGGTCCTGCCCCTCGACGATCGCAATGACGGCAGGTCCGCCGAACAACGCATCGGCGCGGACCACACCCGGGATTTTCCTAATGGCACGACACGCCGCTCGGGGACCCGGATTGCGGGTCGTTACGAAGACGTAGGCTTGAACAACCATGGGTGGTTGAACCCTCCGCGGTAGAATTGGGGCGCCCTTCATAGCATTTGACCGCGGGGCGTGATGCGCGCTACCCGCGAAGCTCCGCGACCGGGACGCGGGCGAGTGGTTCGGGGAGATGGTCGCGGGGTCGGGCTTTGAGCACAGTGTGCGATTTGCGGCGGAAAGGGGCGATGAGCGGGATCCGCGCACACTCAAGGAGGCGTATCCCAGTGACGAAAAAGGCGTCTACGACCAGAGAAGCGGTGCCATGAAAGTCCCGTTCAGGAACACTCTGTCCAACATGGCATCGTGGTTGGAAACCACGGAACTCACAAAGAAGTCATAGGTAGCTCGGGTGGCCAAGAACGCGAACGTGGCCGACGTGCCGGTATTCTGGTAGGCAGGACTTCCCCCCGGGGGGGCGACAACGAACGTCAAGGTGTCGCCGGGCTGAGCCCTCCAGCTCCCAGTTACCCACGAGCCAACCGGCAAAGTGAGGGTCTCTCGGGAAAGTAAGGCAAACTCATCAGAGAACGGATGCGGGACGATCGGAACGAGTGCCACGAACAGAATCCCGACGAGAGCCAAGGACAGTCCTACCACCATGGCCACGAAAAGATCTCGAAGTCGCGACCGCCTGCGCATGGAGGAGCCCACTCGATTGCACACCTGCACTCAGCTTACACCTATCCGAGGACCAGCACGACGCGAGGCTCCGCAACCAGGACGGGGCGAGTCGTTCGGGGAGGAGCTCACGCGGTCGTGACACGTGTGGTAAAGCGAGTCGCGTCAGCGTCCGAAGAGCGCGCCACCATTCACGTGAACGACCTGTCCCGTGATGTGGGATGCCTCGGCCGAGGCGAGGAAGAAGACAACCGCAGCCACGTCTTCGGGGCGTCCGGCCCTTCCGTCCAAGGTCTGCGCGATGAGTCGCGCGCGCCGTTCGGCCGTCATTCGGTCTCCAAAGAACTCGGTGTCCTCGATGTACCCCGGGACGACCACGTTGGCGGTGATCCCTTCCGGCCCCAATCGGGCGGCCAGGTCGAAGGTCCAGCTAGTGACCGCCCCCTTCGCGGCCGAATAGGGGCCTCCTCCGCCTCGAAATGCGGCGATAGAGCTGAAGTTGACAATGCGACCCCCCGGGCGTCGAAGCCGAGGATCCAGGGTCTCGGTCAGCAAGACCGCGGTCAATACATTGCTTCGATAGTTCTCGGTCCAGGTCGCGGCGATCTCATCCAGCGAAGAGTCGGGGCCGCGGACTGCGCCGCCGGCGCAGTTCACCAGCACGTCCACCTTTCCATCCTCAGTCGCTTCGAGTTGGTCCTTGAATCGCGCCAGGAACCGAGGGTCGGACACGTCTCCTGAGACCGGGATAACGCGTCCCGCAGCTCCCCGCAAACTCTCGTTGAGTTCCTCTGCGGCCCTGCTCAGGACGTGTTCACGTCGTCCGATTACGAGAACCGTGTCGCCTGAGGCCGCGAAGCGGCCAGCGATGGCGCGCCCTATTCCCGTTCCCCCACCGGACACTACAATCAATCGCCCTTTGCGCTCCAGTCTACCGACCATGGTCTTCGCTTCCTGCGATGCCTCCCTCAAAATGCCTCGACGTCATGCTGACGCCGGGAGTGGCAGTCGATGAAATCGGCGGCCGCCCGACACCGGCTGGACACACGATGCCGCGGCCCGTGCGGGGACAGGCGAACGTATTCCCTCATACTGCGTTGTGAGCTGGAGCCACTCGGCAGCCGAGGTGGGTGAATATCAGAACGGCCGGTAGCGCGGAAGCAGCGAGAAGGCACCAAGCCACGGCTGGAGATGAGGTGTAACTGAGAGCGATTCCGGCTGGCATTGGCGCGAGGATTGCCCCAACGGCGCTCGATGTGCCAATCGCCCCGGCATAGGCTCCTCGTGAGGACTCCGGCGCGATGTTCTGCGAAAGGGTCGACGCCGGAATGAGAACAGGACACTCTCCAATCGTGAGGGCGACAATCACTACAAAGAACGTCGCTACAACCCCTTC
>JASHQX010000152.1 GCA_030038895.1 Thermoplasmata archaeon | reverse complement strand
CCGCCGCCCATGCTGGGGTCCGCATCCGTCCGAAGGAGCCGGTCGTCCTGCGCGCTCCGGATTGCGGCCTGGAGAAGGGAGAACGGCGGTGGGTCGTCGACCGGCGGCGCCCGGCCAACTAAAACCCGAACCCCATGGGCCCGCATCTCCAGCACAAACTCGGCGATCAAGGTCGTCTTCCCGACGCCCGTGTCGCCGACAAGGAGCGTGACGCAGCCGGAGCCCGAGCGGACCTCGTCGAATCGCCGACGGAGAGCGTCGACTACCTCCGCCCGCCCCACGAACGAGTGGCCGGCCCCGGGGTCACCCGCCATCGCTTCGCATCGACGAGATGGGAGGTTCGAATATTTACGTGAAGATGATCACCCGCCGGTCGATTCCCACCGTCGCGATTCCGGTTCCAGCAATCCTCGGGCCAGCGCTCCCTCACGGTCACGCATGCCTCACGCAGGCAGCTGAGACGCTTACTAAGCTCAGTGGGCTGAGGGTCCTCGTGGGCCGAGGGAGGCTCGGTTTTCGCTCCTCGACCGAACTCACCTATCGCCGCCATGAGGACAGACGAGAAGGCGGAGCTCGCGCGGAACGCAGCCGCTGGCGGGACCTGAACGAAGGGTTCAAGTCTCTGTCGCGGCGGCATGATCGCACGGTGGGGTGAGCCCGTGCTGACGGGGGCCAAAGGGTCGCCGTGACGGGATTCCGAGCGGCCGCCGGATTCTTGCGGCATCGGACACCACCGCTTCCCGGCTCGACGCCCGGCCCGCGATGGTCGCCCTCGCCTGGCTCATCGCACGACCGTTCGTGATCGCGTTCAATATCGAGCGCGACGACGATCCTTCAACTACGAGCATTTGTGGCGGCGGCTTCGATCCCGCTCGACGTCGCGGCTCTACCGGGCTTCGACCGGGCCGGTCGACTTCCTTGGCTCCGGCATAACGATATCACCTCTCGTCTCGGGACAACGGGACCCGAAGTGGGCCGGCGGCCCTCAGCTTCCGGGAGGCTCGTCCATACGCAGGAGCTGCTTTCCGACGTTCTCCCCTGAGAGGAGTCGGGCGAGGCCATTCGGCGCTTCCCTGAGCCCCACCAGAACATCCTCCTTGGACTTGAGGCGCCCCGAACGAAGGAGCGGTAGCATCGCATCGAACGCTTCGGTCCGCCGAGGAATGAAATCCCGTCCCAGGAATCCCTCCATACGCCCGTTGACCATGATGAGTTGGACCAAGTTCGCCGGACCCGGGGGGGGTGAATCCGCGAGGTACTGCGAGGTTATTCCGCAGAGGACCACGCGGCCGCCAGTTCGCAATCGATCCAGCGCAATCTCGAGGGACGCCCCGCCGACGGTGTCGAAGAAGATGTCAATCCCCTCGGGACTGAGTTCGGTGAGTCGCCGGCCGACGTCCTCCTGGTGATAGTTGATGGCAGCGTCGACCCCCGCCTCCCTGACGAGCCAATCACACTTTGCCGGGCTCCCGGCAATGCCAATGACCCGAAGCCCGTAGATCTTGGCCAGCTGGGACGCGATCGATCCCACTCCTCCCGCCGCGCCGGAGATGACAAAGGTTTCTCCGGGTTTGGGTCGGGCTACTTCGTGGACGCCGAAGTACGCGACCAGTCCCGTGAGTCCGAGAGTCCCAGCCGCCCAGTTGAGCGGAACTCCGTCCGGCACCCGAAAGGTGGGGTTGAATCCGGTCCCATCCGTGAGGGTGTAATCCTCCCAGGCCATCTCACCGTGTACGATGTCTCCGGGCGAGAAATCCGGGCGGCGGGACTCTACGACCTCCGACACCGCGAGGGACCACGGGGCTTCCCCGATGGGAACCGCACTCCCTGGGGGATCCCCGCGGCGAAGCAGGAGAACCTGAGTAGGGTCGACAGAAAGCCAACGATTGTGGACTAGGAATTGGCCGTTGGCCACCGGGGGAACGGGGGACTCCGCCCAACGGAAGTTCGCTTCGGAAACTCTCCCGCCTAGGGGTTTCGCAATCAGCCATCGCCGATTCACTCGAGTTGGCACCTAGGATCCCTCCACGCAACGCGGGGGATTTCGCGCCTCGGTTAATGGTCGGGCATTGAATATAGTTGATACGCGACCCGATTTGAGGCGCTTCGGAACCTGCGGTTTGATTGCGTAAACCCGTGGGCCCTACGTGACGAACCCTTTCGATCCGCCGGCAGGGGTCATGCGGTGGACGTCGCTCTCCGCACGTCGCACTTGGCGGAGCATCTTCATTGAGCCGAATCCACGAGGAAAACGGCTGGAGAGGCGTGAACTAAGGGTTCAAGTCCCCATCCGCTGACCGACTCGGTGGTTCGGCATCGGACGGGCTCAGCCACCGCGCAACGTCACCGTTAGGGGGTAAGGATGTGGTGGGGCGCGCCCTCCAGCCACGACGCGGGGCGCGGGTCTCGGGGGCCCCTAGCCCCCTTTTTTGAACTTGATTCACCCGGTTCGGACTGAACCTCGACCGTCCCATGGGAGCACGACCCGACAACCTCTTGCCCTCTGGCGCGGGCCACGCGACGCGGCAGGTGTACCGCCGGCCCAACTAGCCGCCTTTCTTCCCCTCCCCGATCAAGAAGTCGGTGCGCTAGGGCCCCTCGTTTGGCCCGCGGCGCGGGCGACGACGGCCCATCAGGTACCCTCCGACGATCCCCGCCGCAAGCGCAAATCCGATGAGTACATACGGGACCGGCCCCACTCCGACCAGGTACCACGGCGCGGCCGTTTCCAAAGGTCCGGCCGGCGAGATAACCGCCGGATCCGACCAGTACATTGGATACTGGATCGACGGCGTCGTCACGCACCCGCTCGAGGAACAGGAGGTGAACGTCAGGTCGTTCGTCCCGCCCGCAAGGAGCGAGAAGACGACCGGTGTCCGCCAGCTGAGTCCGCGCGTCGACAACGAAATCGAGAGGAGATCATTCGAGATCCCCGATTCCCAGATCCCTGAGTGCCAGACCCCGGCGGGATACTGATACGACGCGTTCGGGTTCGAGTCGTAGTACGGTTGACAGACCCCTCCCGGGAACGGTACCGTCCCGGCCGGCTGCGTGAACCCATCCGATACGCCTTGGAACGCGCCCGGGATGGGGCAGGTGAAGTTCTCGAACTGACCCGGGGCCGACCCGACACTCACGTTCAGGAAGTCGACGTACTTGAGATCCGAGAGGAGGACCGTCCCCGAGAGCGTCGACCCCCACAGGTGGAGATTCGTCTCGGTCGACCCCGACTGCGGTTCGACAAACACCGTAACCGGGTTCGACGTAAGCCCATCGTACGTCGCCTGGAGCAGGAAGACCTGCGCTGACACGGCCCCGTTGAGCTCGGCGAGTCCTTCGGGTGCGGTCCAGAACAGCGCGTTCCCCCGCGCGTCCGAAATCGTGTGGCCGATCACCGACCCCGGCGCATAGCTGGACGGCGGCAGATACGGGTTGAACTCACCGGTCTGGCTCTCGAGCACCGTCTGGAAGACCACCGCATTCGCGACTGGCACCCCGTTCAGTTCGACCGTCGACGAACCGTAGAGGTTGTACGCCCCGCTCGGGAACGTGGTGACCGTGGTGAACATTGTGACCTCTGCGTCCGGGTGCTGGCAGATCCCGTAGGCGTCCGTCACGCAGAGGCTGAGGAACCCCTGGGCGAGCGGCGCCCCGACCGCATACGCCTGGAAGCTCCAGTCCGAGGCTCCGGGTTCGATGTAGAAGTACCCGTATTCCGTGGCGTTCGTCGGCAGCGCGGGCGTCACATACGTCGGCGTGTAGGTGAACCGGCCGGCGGAATTGGTGAGGAACGTCGAGATCGTCCCTCCGCCATACTGGCCGGTGTTCTCCCCGCCCGAATAGACCTCGACCGTGAGCCCGGCCCCGGGCGTTCCGGAGGTCGTCACGACCTCGAGCGTGTACGCCGTTCCTCCCGTGAGGGTGGTAATCGGCACCAGAGTCGGGCCCTCCACCTCGCGGACGGAGTACGGCTGATCGAGCAAGGCGTGCTCCGTAGATGGGGAGACCCCGATGAGCTCGTTGTCGAGAATCGTTGCGTTCGGCATCCCG
>JASHQX010000151.1 GCA_030038895.1 Thermoplasmata archaeon | reverse complement strand
TCGCAAGCAATACGGAGGCCGCCATTCTCCAGCGATCGGGTCGACGGCCGATCTCCTCCTCGATCGAGAGGAGGTTGGCCCACGCCTTGGGATCGGTGCGGATCATCGAGAGCCGCTCCGTTTCGGGCCCGAGAGCGGGAGCGACGGCCATCGTCTCAAGAACCTTCCAACCCCTGGTTCCTGAAGGGGCGAGGATTTCGGGAACCGTCTGCCGATTGAAGGGGCCGGGATGCGTCTTCCGTACCGGCACGGTGCGGAACCCTTCCCGATCGATCCGGGGAAGAACCGCACGGATCGGCGAGCGCAATAACCGCGCCACACTCCGGGCCGGAAGCCGGGTGAGGTATTGCGAGCTCTCGCCCGGTCCGGGTGCGATCTCCAGCAGGAGTCGGCCGGCGGGTCGGACGAGGTCCTCGACGGAACGAAGTACGGAGCCGGCCGCACTTCCGGCGAAGCCCAATGTATTTCCAAACAGCAAGACCGTGTTCAGGGCCTCAGGAGCGAACGGCGGGATGGCCGCATCCCCCCGGACTCTGTCGGGCCGGGGAGGAGCTTCGGGGCCGGCCGGCCAGAGCTCGGCTAGAAACTTCAGCGAGGCGATCGAAAGGTCGAGCGCCACCACCCGGGCCCCGCGCGAACTGAGCCGTCGGGTGAAACGACCGGGTCCCGAGCCGATATCCACCGCCCAGGCTCCCGACGTGAGATTTCGTTCCAGGAATCGCTCGCGTAGTTCCCGGAACAGGTCGCGTTGGGCGGTCCCCTCGTACCGCCGCCACTCTCGTTCCACCCGGTACCGGTCGGAACGCAAGAATCGCTCCCGGGCCGAAGGCGCTGAGGGCAGCGGCGACCGCCGAAGTGCGGGGCGACGGGCCGGAACCTTAGACATGGCGTGCTGCTTCGGGTGGGTGCCGCCTCCTTTATATCGGGTCCCTTTACGGTCCCGATAATCGGAGCGATGCGGTTCTCGGACGGTAGAACTACCGGACAGGCTCGAGCGGGCTGCGTTTCCCTGAAATACGCCGCCCGGTGGAGCTGACGCTCGTGGCCGATGCGCCCAAGATTGCCGCACCCCTTTCCGGAGAGCGGTACGGTCCGCTCGTCCACCGTAGGGTCCACCACGGGGCGATCCTCTGGATCGTCGGGGTGGTAGAGTTCTTCGTCGGCATGCTCGTCACTCAAATCGGCTGGGACCTTAAACCGGGCAACCCGACGTACAGCCTCGCCCACAACTACATCAGCGACTTCGGCGCCGTTAACTGCGGACCGCTCGCCGGCCGGTACGTCTGCTCCCCCTGGCATCTCGTATTCGACATCTCGATCGTCGTGATGGGAATCTTGCTCATCCTGGGGACGTTTCTTCTCGTCTCGGCGTTCCCTCCGCGGGCGACCCGCACCGTGGGCCTTGCACTCCTGATCATCGGAGGGCTTGGATCCATCGGGGTCGGACTCTCGCCCGAGGACGTCAACCTCACCGTCCATACCCTCTCGGCCCTCGCCGCCTTCCTCGCCTCAAACGTCGCTCTGGTCGTGCTCGGGATCGCGATGTTCCGCGACACCCGCTGGACGGGATATCGGGGGTTCACGGTCCTGTGCGGACTCGTCGGGTTCGTGGCCCTTCTGCTCTTCATCGCGAAGGCCTGGCAATGGGGCGGATTCTGGAGCGACTGGGGGGTGGGTGGGATCGAGCGCACGATCGTGGCCCCAGTCCTGCTCTGGGCGCTCGTCGCCGCGATCCATCTCCTGCGCATCCGGACCTACGCGCCGCGCCTCTTCCCCGGAGTCACGCCGAGCTGACCCGATTCGGGGTGACATTTCGATGGGAAGGGCATTCCGACGGGCTAATCGATGAATGAAACAGCCGTCACGACCCGATGTCCCGACTGCGGCGGGCGACTGGGAGAGCCCCTGAGCGACGACGTCCACTGCTTCGTAGAGTGTATCGCGTGCGGAGCGCGATTCGAGCTCAACGACCCGCGCCTTGCGCCTTCGTAGGTCGGCCGGAGTGAGCGGATCTGGGCGGGGAGTCCTCTCAGGTTCCGCTGGTCGATCTGCGGGCCAAGGGCGCGCTTGATCTCCGCCGGTGAGAACCCCCTTGGATCGGCCGTCGGATCCCACGAAGCCGAGGCCCTAAGAGACCCCGGGGACCACCCCCGGCTCCCCGCCTCGAGCGACCTTCTTCGAGCGGCGCGGAACCGGCCCGAAGGCCCCGAGTGGGCGGAGACGGGCCCGGCGGACGGGACGCCCCTCTAGCCGCGCTCGCCGAACTGTTGAATGTCCTCGGGGGCGGTCTTCTTTTCGACGGGGCCGGTGCCCTGCACCTGGACCCGGATCTGCTCAACGACTTCGGGGTTCGCGAGGGTCGTGATGTCCCCGTAATCCAACTGGTTGGAGATCGACGCGAGAACCCGGCGCATGATCTTCCCCGAGCGGGTCTTCGGCATGTCCGGGACGATCCGGACCACCCGGGGCCGGGCGATCTTGCCGATCGTCGTCTCAATCGC
>JASHQX010000015.1 GCA_030038895.1 Thermoplasmata archaeon | reverse complement strand
CGGGGAGATCCTCCTCACGCGGAAGTGGATCGGGGACCGTTCGGTCCGACAGTTGAAGATCGTCCGGATGCGCGGGTGCGCACACGACCCCGAGCGCCGGCCGTTCGTCATCACGCCGCAGGGGATCGTCGTGGCATAGGCCCGCACGCGGGATTAATGGGGCCATCCGCCTTCCCCTCCCTCGTGGCGTATTGGCTTGTGAAAGAGGAACCCCGTCACTACTCATGGTCCGACCTAGTGCACGACGGCCGCACCGAGTGGGATGGAGTGCACAACGCCCTTGCCTTGAGGAACCTACGATCGATGCGCCCGGGCGACCGTGGGATCTTCTACCACACCGGCGACGAGCGCGCCTGCGTCGGAATCGTGGAGATCACCTCCCGTCCCCATCCCGCCCCGCACGACGCGCGAGGATCCTGGTCGGTGGAGGTCCGCCCGGTCCGGCCGCTCTATCGCCCGATCCCGTTGGCCGAGCTCAAGGTGGACCCGGCGCTCGCCGGGTTCGATCTGATCCGGATCGGCCGCTTGTCCGTCGTCTCGGTCTCCGATGACCACTGGGACCGCCTCCTCGCCCACGAGGATGCGACCGCGAGAGGTCCTGCGCCGTCTACGGCAGCGCCCGCGGGTCCCGCTCGACGTACCGTGCGACGGCCGCGAGCGACCGCGGCGCGGCGTAGAGGCTGACCGCCCACTCGGACGGGGGTCGGGTCGCGAGGGCCCGCCACGGGCTCTGACCGCGGAACGGGAAAACCGTCCCGTCCCCACCGAGAAGACCGACCTGCCCCCAATCGTCCTCGGGGGCGTCGCGCGTGTCGAGTGTCGCCACATCCACCAGGACGGTGCCAGGCGGCTGACCGACCGCCGTTGCGACTTCGTCTTCGAGAGCTCTTCGCTCCGCGGGCCGATTCCAGAGTCGTTGCCACCGGGTGCGTGCGCTTCCCGCGAGGCGGGGCCACCCGAACGCACGTTTGTACAGCTGGCGTTCGAGCAACGCGCGGGCGAGCCCCGCGCTCAGCCCACCCGATTCCCGCATGCGGGCGAGGAAATCGCCGTCCGTCAACGAGAACATTCCCCGCGCAGACTCCGGGTAGCCCGGGAACCGTTCGACGGCGGCCTGGGCCATCATCTCCGCGGCCCGGACGGTCTTGTGGAAGTAGACGGAAGTGTACATCAGCGCCCGACCGACGAGGAACCCCTCGACCGCGCTCCGGCCCTTTTCGGCGAAGACGAGCCGCCCCTCCGAAGCCCGTACCGTGTCGAGCAGCCGGACCGCGTCGATGGCGCCGTGGCCCACTCCTGTGTAGTACGCGTCTCGCTGGAGATAGTCGATCCGGTCAGCGTCGACCGGGCCGTGGAGGATCTGGCGGAGCACCGTCGGCGCTCGGGAGCGACGGCGGGGATCGATCAGGTCCGCGATCTCGCGCGGCACGAGCCCGTACCGTTCGAGCACGCGGGGGACCTCCGGCCGCCTCCAGGGCGGTTCGGCTTCCGTTCCCTCGATGCGGGCTCTCGACATCGCCTCGTGTCCGAACCCGAGGACTTCCTGCATCGGTGAGTCGAGCGTGTGCGAGAACGGTCCGTGTCCGAGGTCGTGCAGGAGCGCTCCCGCCGCGATGCGGGACGCTTCCCCCTCGCGGAGGCCGAGGCGGCTCGCCATCTGGCCGGCGACCCAGTAGGTGCCGAGCGAATGCTCGAGCCGGGTATGGTTCGCTCCGGGGAAGACGAGGTGGGCGAAACCGGTCTGCCGGATCGACCAGAGACGCTGGAACTCCGGCGTTCCGACCAGCGCGAGGGCGACGCCATCGAGCCGGATCGGCCCGTGCACGGGATCGAAAATCGACTTGTGACGAGCGGTCGTTCCGGACCGGGCGGGCACGGTTTGCCGACTCCGCCCGAAGGTAAAAGGAGATAGCCCGGCCGCCGGCGAATTTCCTCCGTCCAAGAACGTATTTAACGGAACGGAGCCGTCCCATAGCCGACATGGCCGACGAGAAGGCTGCACCGCCGGCCGGGGCCGATCTGTTAACGGACCTGCGTCGTCAGTTCCAGCAGGTCCAGGCAGCCGAAGCACGCCCGGATCGGTCGCGGTACCTCAGTACGCTGAAGGCGTTCCTCGCAACAGTCGAGTCGCACGCGAAGGAGCTCGAGCCGTCCGGCAGCGAGGTCGCCCCCATGCTGACGGAGGTCGCGATGGCCTTCTCCCGCGCGTCGCAGCCGGATCTCGCGCGCCGAGCGGTCGATTTCGGGCTCCGATTCGCACCGGGCTCGTCGGCGCTCCTGCACCACAAGGCGCTGCTCCTGCTGGGCCAGAACCAGGATCTCCCGCAGGTTCTCACGCTGGTCGACAAGGCCCTCGAGGGGAACCCGAACGACAAGGGGATCTGGGCGACCCGGGGCGACGTCCTGCGCCTCGAGGACCGTCCGGCCGACGCGGTGGAGGCCTACCTCCGCGCGCAGCAGCTCGACGCCGCCTCGACCCAGTTCGTCGACAAGGCGCTTAAGCTCGCGCCGCACAATCCGAAGGTCCTCCGGACGAAACTCGACCTCGCGCGGGCCATCGGAGGGGACGTTCCCGCCCTCGCGGCATGCGACGAGTTGCTCGCGACGAACCCGGACGACCTCGATCTCGTCTACGCGAAGGCCGAACTGCTCGCCGCGCTCGGCCGCGGCGCGGACGCGCTGGAACCGCTCGAGCGGGTGCGCTCCGCGCATCCGGACGACGCCCGGGCCGCGCTGTTCCACGCCCGGCTGCTCTACCAGCTCGGGCGGGACGAGGAAGCCCAGTCCGTCGCGAAAGCAATTGTCGGGAGCCCCGCCGCCCCCGAGGCGTCGGCGCTCGAGGAGCTCGCGCACCTCGCCGAGCCCAAGACGCCGGAGCTCGCCCTCGCCGCGCGTCAGCGCCTCAAGGAGGTCGATCCAAGGAACGTGCAGAACCTCCTCGACTTGCGCGGGCTCGCGATGCGCCTCGAACGGCCCGAGATTGGCCTCGACGCGTGCCGCGCCATCCTCGCGGCCCACCCGCAGAACCTCGAGGCGATGCGCGGAATCGCCGAGATCGAGCTCGCAGAAGGGCACCGGGACGCGGCGCTCGAAGCGTACCGGGAGCTCCTGAAGGCCCATCCCCACGCTCTCAGCGAATCGCGAAAGGGACTCGAGGTCGCGCGGGAGGCGAACCAGCCCGAGCTAATCCGCGAGTTCGCGGATGCGATCCTCGCCGAAGACCCTCAGGACCTATCGGCGCAGCTCGGCCTCGCCCGGGCCTTGTCGAGCGGGGGGGATGTCGCCGGGTCGGTCAAGGCCTACGACGCGCTCCTCGAGGCGCACCCCGGAGAGCTGCCATACCACCTCGAGAAGAAGGAGGTAGTCGCGCAGACGAACGACCCCGGCCAGCTTGCTCCGGTCCTGGACGAG
>JASHQX010000150.1 GCA_030038895.1 Thermoplasmata archaeon | reverse complement strand
CAGTGAGTGCAAAAGTAGTTGCACCCGCCTCTCAAGAAAGAGGCTGTAGCCGGACACGCCGCTTAGGGGGGGGCGCGAGACGGAGGATTCGAGACAGAGGGAGATTAATCAGAGAGAACCAGTTCCGGGTCGTGGCATCGGTCCGCCGTCTCTCCGCCATCATGTTCACCGACATGGTCGGGTACACGGCTTCCGCGCAGACCGACGAAAAGGCGGCACTCTCGCTGCGGAACGAGCAGGAATCGCTCGTCCGCCCTTTGGTCTCCGCGCATCAAGGTCGAGAAGTCAAATCGACGGGCGACGGCTTCCTCGTCGAGTTCGACAGCGCGCTCAAGGCTACGGAGTGCGCCCTTAGCATCCAGCGGCGATTGCACGAACGAAATGGCCGAGTGGGGGTCCCTCCGATCGCCCTGCGGATTGGGATCCATCTAGGCGACGTCGAACAGCAAGGCTCCGACATATTCGGCGATGCTGTGAACATCGCCTCTCGAATTCAACCCGTCGCGGAGCCCGGGGGGATCTGTGTCTCTAACGCAGTCCGGGAGCAGGTGTGGAACAAGATTTCCGATCGCCTCGAGAAGCTTCCGTCGACCGCGCTCAAAGGGTTGCGCGCCCCCGTCGAGATCTATCGGGTCGTGCTGCCGTGGACACTCCAGGGGACGCCGCCCGCAGGAAACGGTCCGGCCCGCCTGGCCGTCCTTCCGTTCGCCAATATGAGTCCGGATCCTGCCGACGTGTTCTTCGCGGATGGCCTAACGGAGGAGCTGATTACGGTCGTCTCTCAACTTCACGAGCTTCGAGTCATCGCCCGAACGTCGGTGATGCAATACAAATCCACCACGCAGGACGTTTCGCATATCGGCGCAAATCTCGGCGTGAGTTGGATTCTCGAAGGGAGTGTACGAAGGGCGGGAAATCGGCTCCGGATCACCGCTCAGCTGATCGACGTCTCTTCCCAGGCCCACGCCTGGTCCAAGTCGTACGATCGCGAGATCGATGACGTATTCGCGGTCCAGTCTGAAATCGCAAAGCAGGTTGCGGATGCCTTGAAGATCGAACTTCGACCGAACGAGGCCGCCCGACTCGCGACGAAACCTCCCGTGCAGATGGATTCGTATCTCGCGTACCTCCAGGGCCGCGCGGTGATGGTATCGGACTGGTCGGAGAAGAATTTCCGGGCCGCGATGCGACAATTCGAAATCGCCCTATCGCTCGATGCCTCGAACGCTCGGGCCCATTCTGGCTTGGCCGACTCGATCATACGCCTCAAATGGGGGCGCTTCCGGCGCGCCGAGGACGAAGGAGACTCGGTGATCCGGGAGCACGTCGTTCAAGCGCTCGCGCTCGACCCACAGCTTGCTGAGGCTCACAGTTCCCTCGGCGACATCTTGTGGGACGAGGCGGAGCATCTCGAGGCGGAGAAAGAGTACAAGCTTGCCCTGTCGCTCAATCCGAGCTATGCTCCCGCGCATTATTCCTACGCGCACCTTCTCTTGACATTCAATCGGCCCGACGCGTCCCTCAAGGAAATGGTGCTGGCCGAACAATTGGACCCGAGCTCCGTAACGTACCTCGACGCGCACGTTTGGCTGCTCATCATGCTCCGGAGATTGGACGAAGCGGCCAGCCACTTAGAGAGATTGAGGGAGTTGAATCGCGAAGGCGGGGCGTACCTCGGGACTCTCGGGTTCTATTATTACGCTCGGGGCGAGCCTGAAAAATTGTCCCAGAACATCGTCCGATTCGCAGAGTTTGACCCCGAGGGTGCCATCAACCAACGGATCTGGCTACTCGCGACGACGGGAAGAAAGGACGAGGCTCGGAAGCTGATGGCCGAGCAGGAAGCAAGGAAGGACCAGCAGAACCTCGGAAATTTCGCCATGTGGCATGCCCTGGTGGGTGACCTGGATGAATGCTTCCGGCTACTGAACAAGGCGTGGGACACCAAGTCGTTCCCCATCCAATTCTGGCGAATCGAGCCTACCTTCGACGCAGTACGTCGCGATCCGAGATTCGGTCAGCTCCTGAAGCGTATGGGCCTCCCTCCCTAGGAACTCGAGCAGGATTCCACTTAGCACCCCGGTGATGTGCCTCCAAGATGCCCAGCCATCGAATTCGGCTGAATTTCTCCAGGTCGCGTCAGTCGACAATCTGGCCTAGAGTCCGGGTAGGTGCAAGAGTTGCTGCACCCGACGCCCCCCCTGAAGTCGTAGCGGTAAAAAGGCCACACCCCCCCGTGCAAAACCCCTAGCGCTCGAAAAGGTGTGGCCCCTCCGCTTAAGCGTCGGTGTCTTCAACGGGCGCCTTTCGGGCTGTCTGAACCGGCGACTCTGCGAGCTGCCGGCTCCGATCAAACCGGTGCGAACTCGAGGCCCGCGTCCGCCTTCCGCACTACCGCGACGAATCCCCCGGGGCTCGTTCCCGCCGCCGGAGTGGCGACGACCTTGTTCGTCTTGTCCGAGATCACGCTTACGGTGAAGGAGCCGTAGTTCGTGACGAACACCTCGCTCTTCGCCGGGTCGTAGGCGACCCCGGTGGGCTCCATGCCGACCGTCACGGTTGCGACCACCTTGTCCTTCGCGGCCGAAATAACGCTCACCGAGGCAGAGCCGGCGTTCGCGACGAACACCTCCTTTTTGCCGGAGTCATAGGTAACTCCCTCGGGGTAGTCCCCCACCTTCACCGTCGCCACCACCTTGTTCGTAGCATCCGAGATGACGCTCACGTTGTCGGTCCCGTAATTCGCGACGAACACCTGGTTCTTCGCCGGGTCATACGCTTCTTCGGGCGCGGACAGCCCGGGGTTGGTCCCCACGTTCACCGTCGCGACGACTTTGTTCGTCGCGTCCGAGATGACGCTCACGTTTTTCGAGCCTGAGTTCGCGACGAACACCTCCTTCTTACCCGAATCGTAGACGACCCCAAAAGGATACGTCCCTACCGCCACCGTCGCGACGACCTTGTTCGTCCCGTCCGAAATCACGCTCACGTTGTCGGAGCCGGTGTTCGTGACGAACACCTCCTTTTTGCCGGAGTCGTAGGCGACCCCTTGGGGCGCGGTTCCCACGTTCAGTGTCGCGACGACTTTGTTCGTCGCGTCCGAGATGACGCTCACGTTTTCCGAGCCTGAGTTCGCGACGAACACCTCCTTCTTCCCGGGGTCGTAGGCGACCCCGACGGGCTCTGTCCCCACCACCACCGACGCGACGACCTTGTCCGTTGCGGCAGAGATCACGCTCACATTGCTCGAGTCCTCGTTTGCAACGAACACCTCCTTCTTCCCCGAGTCGTAGGCGATCCCAGCAGGGTAGCTCCCCACCGAAATGGGATCCCCGGCTGTCCCCGACCCGGTCGTCGACACGACGCTTCGTTGCGTGGCCAGCGCGAAGGCGCCGGGGACGGTTTCATGAGCAACGGGGGCGGTCAAGGAAGGGCTCACGGTACTCCACGAGAGCCCCACACCAACTCCGATCGCCCCCGAGGCCGCAGCGACCAGCAGCACCAGACTCGCGCATATCCACCGGCTCAGATGCGCCAAGCGAAGCCCTCCGCCCCCCGAAGGCTCGGGGCATTAGCTTTCCCCCATCAAGAACCTTCCTGTGGGGACAACAAGTCCGCGAGTTTGCTTTGGCGACGGAACAGCCGGGAGCCGAGACACGCATCCACCGACCCCTCGCAAAAGGGAGGGTCCCGCGCACGCCCCTACGGCGGTAACCCGCGATTTTCCCCCATCTACCCTAAGAAGGATTCGTTGACTCGAAGCGACGGGCAGGAAGCACCCCTCGAGGTCGTCAAAATCCTAATCTGCCGCACGTAATGGGATGGGTTGTGCCGATCCATCGGCGATCGCGGATCGTCTCGATTGCCGTCGTCACGATACTGGCGTTATCCTCCCTCTCTCTCGGGATTGCCGTCGCGCATTCCGCCAGGGCGAACCCCACCTTCGGCCCCGTGAGCGTTTCCCGTGTCGACAGTTTCGACCGGCTGAGTCCCGCCGCGCAATCGATTCCGGTGGGCGATAACCCGGAAGGCGTTGCCTTCGACAGCTCGAATGAGTACGTCTACGTGGCCAACGCCGGCTCGGACAGTGTGACGGTGATCAACGGGACGACCGACACGGTCGTCGGTTCTGTTCCGGTGGGAAGCCTTCCGGACGGTGTCGGCTTCGACAGTTCGAATCATCACGTTTACGCGGACAACGCTGGCTCCGACAATGTGAGCGTAATCAACGGAGCGACCGACACGGTCGTCGGGTCCGTTCCGGTGGGCAGCGGACCGCGTGTCGTTGCTTTCGACAGCTTGAACCAGTACGTCTACGTGACCAACCATTACTCAAACAACGTGACGGTGATCAACGGGACGACCGATGCGGTAGTCGGTTCCGTTCCGGTGGGCAGCCTCCCGGACGGCATCGCCTTCGACAATGCGAATCAGTACGTCTACGTGGCCGACGAAGGTTCGAACAACGTGACGGTGATCAACGGGACGACCGACTCGGTCGTCGGTTCCGTTCCGGTGGGCAGTGCACCACGCCTTGTCGCTTTCGACAGCTCGAACGGGTACGTCTACGTGGCGAACACCGGCTCGAACAACGTGACGGTGATTGATGGGACGACCGACACGGTCGTCGGTTCTGTCACCGTGGGCCGCTTTCCGCAGGGCGTGGCCTTCGACAGTTCGAACCAGTACGTCTACGTGTCCGACCGTGACTCGAACAAGGTGACGGTGATCGACGGGACGACCGACAAGGTCATCGGCTCTGTCCGGGTGGGCAAACATCCGGATGGCATCGCCTTCGACAGCTCGAACGGGTACGTCTACGTGGCCAACCATCTCTCGAACAGCGTGAGTGTGATCAACGGGAAGACTGACCAGGCGATCGCCGCCGTTTCGGTAAGCAGCAATCCAATGGGCATCATCCTCGACAGCTCGAATACCGGGATGGTGATTGGCCAGGCCCACCCTTTGACGTTCAACGGGGAGCGGCCTCTGAGCGTGGAAGCCGCCAGCTTCACGGTTGCCAAGTTTGGGAAGGCCTCGAGGGCGATCGTGTTTTGAGAAACGAGCGCACCCTACCGCAGTCGTCCCAAGGTCCAACCAAACCCGGGGTGACGAGCCTGGTCAGCCGTCGAGTCGCCGTCCGCGGAACCGGAGTGACGATCTCGGTAATGATCACGCGCCGCAAGT